>JAFGKK010000064.1 GCA_016928575.1 Anaerolineales bacterium | reverse complement strand
TACAATCTCGTCGCTGATGATGGAGGGTTGGTATGGGGCGGCCGGATTACACCGGAATCGGTGGCCGAATTGACCGGAATTTGCAACCATCAAGGAGCTCGGCGATTTCACCGCGCAGATCAAACGCCTGACCCCCGGACGGAAGGTGTATGTGGACGGGCCATTCGGGCACTTCAGCGTGGACCGGCACCCCGACGCGGAGCAGTTTGTCTTCATCGCCGGGGGCGTGGGGATCACGCCGATCATCAGCATGCTGCGCACCCTGGCGCAGCGCGGCGAACAACGGCCGCTGACCCTGCTCTACGCCAACCGGGATTGGGAGAGCGTCACCTTCCGGGAGGAGATCGGCCGGATGCCGGAGACGCTGGCGCTGAAGGTGGTGCACGTGCTGGAGAAGCCGCCCGCGGAGTGGGACGGCGAGACGGGGTTCATCACCCGGGAGATCCTCGAACGCCATCTGCCCAAAACCCGACGGCGCAACGCGGTCGAAGTGTTCGTCTGCGGCCCCCGCCCGATGATGGACGCCGTCGAGCGGGCGCTCGCCGCCCAGGGCTTCCCGCCCGGGGATTATCATTCCGAACAGTTCGATCTGGTGTGAGGAAAACCGGCATGCGTCAAAAATATTCCACTTGGCTGGCTGTGTTCATCGGATTGATCATTCTGGCGTTGGCGGCGGCGTTTGCCCTGCTGCAGAGCATGTGAGGAAGGGGCGCAGGCCGTCGGGTCAGTCCGGGATCGGCGGCGGGGTTTTCTATTCGGTTTCTCCACCTAGATAAGCTTTAAAATCCACGCGGAAGATATCACCCACCGCAACCCGTCATTGAGCAGTATCTGCCGTTTCGCCGCCAGCCCCCATTCTTTCCGATTTTTCAGGCGTGAAAAAACCCGAAACGCTTCTTCAAACCCTTAGCGGGGGCTTTCCTCATCACTAGATTCCGGATTTTTACTATCAAACACCAACCGATCGGCGACCAAATGTTTTTGCTAGCTTCCAAAGCCACTACCGATGGCAGTAAGCACCCAAACGGTTTTACCGTGGGAGTGGGAATATTGGTCTTGATCGAAAAAAACAAGCGAAAAATGAAAAGGTGTTCACCTCGAAGGATCCGGGGAAATAGGTGCTTCCTTACGCACATGGTTCGATTACCCTCCCCCCTGGGTTCCGTCATTTCAGGGAAAGGCTCCTCTCCCCCCATCCCATAGGGATGGGGGGAGGTGAATTTTAGGGGGGGGGAAACGAGAAGAATAAAGGAAACCGGAAGGGCGATGCGAAGCGGAAGAACCGGTTTTTCGCCCCTTGACCACGAGGTCGGATGTCCTGGCCCGGGAGCGCCGGGCCGGATTTCGCGCTTCCGATATGCGGACTAATTCCCCCCGGCCGGAGATCGCGGCCTTGGAGGACGGCGCCCCGCAGAAATTCCGGGCCGCGTCGCGGCGCGGCCTCCAATTCGCCGCCAGCACGATCACTCCATATACGCCCGAAAGAAAGAGGATGCCGTCTTCGTAACATTGGTACATCCCCAACGCTTTGGGCAGCGCCAGGAGCGCCCAGGGCAGCAACAGGAGGAACACGGCTCGGCTGATCTTCGGAGCGGCGGCCGCGAGCAGGGCGATGGAGAGGAGCGTCAGGGGGCATGCATCCATCGGGGTGCAGACCCGTGGAAAAGTACGGCCGAACGCCATGCCGGCAAAAGGATAAGCCAGCCAGGCTAAAATCCAGAACAGCAACATCCCCCGCGTAAAACCGCCGCCGGGCAGCCTGAATTCAATCTTGTTGCGGAAGACGTCGGCGGCGAAAAGAGCCCCGATGAGTATGAACAGCGGAGCGCCGAAATAATCATAGAAAGCCCCGTCGGCGGCGACCAGAAAGAATACGATACCATCACATAAAAAAGCGACCGCCAGCAGCAACTTCAGGGCGGCATTCCAGCGCGCATCCGGGCGTGTGAATACCCGGCACCCCGCCGCCAGCACGGCGGCCAGCCAGACGGCTTGAACTACCCAGGTGGAGGAATTGAACGCGGCGATTTGGCTCCAAAACACATCGGTCGGTATCATCGGGAAAGGTCTCCTTTGGATTGTGATGTAGTCGAGGTGTTATTGAATTAAGTAGATATTATGATATAGTGTATATTATTCTGAACGGGCTTAAAAAGTAAAGAATCATTTGGTGTGTTTTCTATCCTATGAGCGAAAAAGCGGAAACTGGATCATATCGGGAGGTGCCGTGGCGGACGATCGACGGATAAAAAGAACCCGGCGCGCGCTGGCGGCCGCGATCGTCGAGCTGGCGTCGACCCGCCCGTACGATTCGATTTCCATCCGGGAGATCACCGAAAAGGCCGACGTCGGGTATGCGACCTTCTTCCGCCATTACGACAGCAAGGATGATCTTCTCTTGGAGCTGTTCGACCGGGTCACCCAGAGCATGGAGGATCCGGCGGGCGGGTCCGGCGAAGACCATTTCCGGAACGAAGGCAGGCTGGCGTTCTCCCAGGTAAAACAAAACGAGGCGGTTTTCCGGAGCATTCTGCAAAACCATGCCTTCACCCGGAAACTCCGAAAGGTGCTGATCGAGCACATCAACCGGGGAATGCGGCGGCACGGCGTGCGGCAGCTCCACCCGGAGATACCGACGGAAATCATGGTCCATCAAATGGCGGTGGGCGTGATCGGCCTGTTTGAGTGGTGGTTGGATCAAAAAATGCGCACCCCGATCGATACCATGGCCCGGATTTACGAGTTGACTATCATGCAGGCGATCCGATCGGGATGACTCTCTGCGGATCCAAATCCGGACGGATGGGGATGAAAAGGGTTCATTCCTGTAAGCATCGAACTGGCCGGTCCGGTTTGTCATCCTTTCGGATCGCTTGGCTCGTGATCGGATATGGGCAGAGAGGATGAAGGATGGTGGATGGATTATTCTCTTCGCAGAAAAAAGAGTCCCCAACCCCCATAACTTATCCCGAATTTATCTCACCGCATCCTCCACGCCGGCGCGGCGGCCGAAGGGGCTCGTAGAAGGCGCCTTGGAGGGCTGGAGGACGGAAATCCAAGGCGTCCTGTGGAATCAGCGCGTCGTTTTGCTGGGAACCTATCCCGGCACGGTGGGTATCGGCGCGACGGTATCCGTAGCCCTGCGATGAAAACAAGGCACCGCAAATGCCCGGTGCGGAGAAACCATCATCCGCTCGCGGTTTGGATTCCAATAGGTATGATTAGTTTCGTGGATATGGATGCGATTTTGATGTCGTTCATGCTATTGATGGACGTGTGACTTTCCCCTTTCCGCACCCGTCCCCGGCGGGAATCTCGCCAATCCGGCGGAAAGCTGTTGCCCGGGATTCGTCGTTGGGCAACGGCTTTCCGCTTCTTGATAAGCAGAGGGTGCAGCGGATGCCCGCGCCGGACGATGGAGGCGGTAAGAATCTCTTCGGCCGGCGCCCGTGGAGACGGACCGGTTTCAGGCGGCCGGAGCCGGTTGCGCCGTTTCCATTATCGTTTTCCGCGCAACCGGAAGACCGGGCGTACCGGACGGTCCGGTCTTGAGAAACGTCTGGAAAAACGGATTCTTGTTCGTCCGGCGAAATAATCCGGACCGGGTGAGTTCCAGCTGGATATTCTTCTCTTTCATATGGTGATCGCTGAAATATAAACAGCCGTCCGGTTTCAGCACCCGGAACAACTCCTGCAGGATTTGTTCCTTCGCATCGCACATATGAAACGTATCGAAAACCAAAATGGCATCCATGCTGGCTTCCTTCAAGCCGGTGTCGCAGCCGGTACACAGCGGCTGGATGTTGCGTACCCCTTTCTTCCGCAGGCGTAGGGCAATCCTTTCCACCGCCAGGGGGAGGATGTCCGCGGCGTATACCAACCCCCGGTCGCCGACAATCTTGGCCGCCGCAAACGAGAAACTGCCGGTTCCGCAGCCGAAATCCAGAACCTGATCGCCCGGCCGGATGCCGGTTTGCGCGAGGACCTTCTTCGGTCTTCGGACGGCGTCCCGCACCGAAAACGCCAACGCCATAACAGAAAATTCCAGACGGCTCATCACTTCACCCATTTTTCCCGGCCTCCCGTATAGATTTGTAGGCGTACACAACAATCGGAATCTGCACCAGAGCCCAAAGGATGGGGCCGTGAATTTGATCCTCGAAACGGTGGGTTTGCGCCGCAAGCATATACACGGCATGCGACGAGCAAAGCAGGAAGAGGATCGCGCCGGACGCTAAAGCGGCGTAATACCCCAGGCGCTGTTTCGCCGCGCAAAGCGGGATGCAAACCAAGGCGGCCAGCACCCCTACGGTATGCCGCGTATCCCCCAGGCAGAGGAGGTACCCCGCGCGATCGTACGTGACAAATGGAAATTTCAGAATATCCAAAGCGATGAAGATGATCCCAACGCTCACCGAAAGCCACAGGATCAGCATCACCGGATTGTTGGCAGGGGTCGTGAAAAATGATTCCGCCCGGCGCCCTACCTTTTTAAAAAACGCGTATGGACAAAACGATATTCCCTTTCTTTTGTTCACCACGCACCTCCCGTTGGAATTTTTCCTTCCCTCCCCGGCACAGAAGCCTGCGGATGGCCGCACCCGTGCGGCGGACGCCCCCGCCGAACACATATAGAGATTAATTAAATACTTAATAAGCATGACAAAAAAATTACTCTTCCAGGCAGCGCTTTTTATCCGGACACTCCGAACAGGGACCGTCGAACGTACAGTCCAGAAACCCGACTCGAATCAACCGGTCGATGTTCTTCCGGAAATCTGCGACCGCACCTTTCCGCATCCGGTAATACGTGTGAAATCCGTCCCTCACCGGTTCCACGATTCTAGCGTTTTTCAGCACTTTCAAGTGCTGCGAAACCGCGGAATTGGTGATGCCCAGCTTTTTGGCGATTTCGGAAACATAAAAATCGTGTTTTTTGGTGGCCACCAACCGCAGGATCTTTAACCTTTGGGGGTCTCCAAGGGCTTTGAAAGTGACCGAAATCTGATCCAGGAAGTTGTTCATGCGGTTTAGTTATTAAGCAAAGACTTAAAGATATTACTATAGGGTTTTCGCTTTGTCAAGAAGATGCCCGCGGAACATTGCACCGATCCTTACCCGGTTCCGGCAGAATTCACGCTGTCCGGGTGCTGAAAAAAACGGTCGAGCCCACCTCGTCAAGCCCGCCGGTCTGGCCGGGGATACGCCCCGGAAAATCCTCGAGGCTGATCAACCGCCCTTCCCATGTTTCCGCGACCGGAGCGGTCACACCGCGGCCCCGCCCAATTTTTCCCGATTTCGCGGGATGGTTATTTCCCACAGCTCGGATCCGGTTCTTCGCATTTCCCGTCATAGTTGCCGCGCGGCTTGCCGTGCAGCGGTTCATCATTGGCCGAACGCCGTCCGCTGCTGCAAGAACAACCCGGCCGAAGCCCGGTGGGGCGGCGGGCTCAAGCCGATCGTCCCGCCCAGCATTGCGAACCGGACTTCCCGGAACCGCTCGCGGAGTAAGACGCGTCCCGGTACATCGCCTGCAACTCCGGCGTGTCGCCGCCGATTCATACGATTCTGGGCGGTGTGCCGGGCCGGCCGCCGCATAGCCGGTCGGTGGGGGTGGTGGGGGTGAGGATGGTATCGATCTGCCTGGAAGAAATCGGTTTGCCTGACCGGCCAAATTCGACACCCCGAAAAAAAAACAAACCATGCCAACCCTGAAGTAGACCGGTCCCACTGACATCCTGCGGGCCGGTCTTGATTTCACAAGATGGTATAGAGAGTATCCTTTTGTGCGATGCCGGAGGTCCCCCTCTGAATAGGAGAACCATTGACCGGGGGCAGAACCGGATGCGTGATGGGTGGTAATTCCCTAGATCTATCCGATGCGGCGCCGCGAATTACTTTCGGGGATCCCGAGGAACGTCCGGCCGGAATAAGATCGGCCGAAACAAATTGACCAAGGCCCTGTCTTATGGATATAGCGGAAACGATATAGAAGGAAAATGGAAGAGGGCGGGTGAGTTTTGGCTGGGTGGCCCGAATCGGCGATCAGGATCTGCCTGAGGCCGGGGAAAGCCCACATCCGCGGTAAATATTACCGTATTTCTTATTCAATCAGCCGGTCCCATGCCAAAAATACGTGGCGGAGCCGCCGATCCTGCCTGTTTGAAGAATAAGAATCCACTGATACCGGAATTATGGGTCAGCACGAAACGTGTGTTTGTAGTTTCGCCCGCCCCGGTTGGGTCGGGCCGGGGATCCGTCCCGCAAGAGGAACGCCTGCGGGACTGCTCGACCGCCTTCTACAACTCAGCATCGATTGCCGGCACCGAAACCGCCGCCCGGCCCGCGGGCCGGAAACCTAACGCGGAGGAAACCCGTGATCGTCAAACCGTTCCTGATATCCCTGCTCGAGAAGAAGGCCCGCACCCTCCTGGTGCTGTTCTCGATTTCGATTTCCGCGGCGCTGGTGTTCGCCAACGAGTGCTTCGCCCGCACCGTCGAGCGCGGGTTCTACGAATCCGGCGTCCGCTGGAGCGGCGATTCGGACCTGATCGTCGAGACTCAAAACGCGGTCGGCGCCGAGGAGTGGATCGACCCGGCCCGGCTCGCGGCCTACGCTGGCGGGTTCCAGTACGCCCAGCCCGCCGTCCGCCAGAAGGCGCTCTACGCGCCCGGCGGGCCGGAGATGCACTGGTTCACGATCCTCGGCGTGGACGTCGCCGAGTTCGACCGCCGCAACCCGCTCACGCTCCATGAAGGCGCGTTTGCGGAGTGGAGCGGGAACACCGTCATCATCGGGCAGACCTACGCCGACCTCTACGGCCTGAGGACCGGCGACGTGATGCGCCTGGAGCTCAACAACGCGGAGTACGATTTCCGCATCGCCGGGGTCGCCGCGCCCAGGGGCTTGTTCCTGCGCGAACTCGCCGACGGCGGCTTTCTCCTCGCCCCGCGCGAGACGCTGGCCCGGATTTTCGGCGGCGAATGCAACATCCTCTTCCTCAAGCTTAGGGACGGCTCGCAGGTGGAGGCTGTGAAGGAGCAACTGACGGCGGACCTGCCCGGCTACCGGGTTGAGTACGGCGTCAACGAATCGATGATCGCCTCCGAAACGCAGACCTACGTGATGCCGTTCTGGATCTCCTCGGCGGCGGTCGTGTTCATGTGCATGTTCATCATCTTCGCCGCCTTCCACCTGATCACGCTCGAGCTGATCCCCCTGATCGGCACGCTGCGCAGCGTCGGCGCCACGCGCCGGCGGATCAACGCCGTGCTGATCGGCGAAGCCGCCGCGCTCGGCGCGCTCGGCGGGCTTGCCGGATGCGTCCTGGGAGTCGGCGTGCTGGAGTTCATCAAATCCCGCTACGCCGCGGGCGACGACATCGTACTGAACACCGCCGCCGTGATCGGCGCGCGCGAGGCGCTGACGGCGGTCGCCGCCGCGACGGCGATCACCGCCGCCGGCGCCGTCGTCCCCATCCTGCGGATGACGAAGATCCCCATCCGCAACATCATCCTCAACGAGCCCGGCAAGGGCCGCAGCCGGCCCTCCCGCTTGTGGGCGGCCGGCGCGGCGCTCCTCGCCGCCTGCCCCCTCGTCACACCGCTCCTCCCGGGCTCGTTCGCCGGGATGATCGCCGCGGCGGCCCTCGTCGCCGGCGCGCTGGCGGGGCTGGTCCTTCTCATCCCGTTCCTCACCCGCCACGCCGCCCGCCTGGCCGCGCGCATACCCGGCCTCGGCCAAGAGATCGTCCTCGGCATCCGCAATATCCACGACAACCGCAGCCTGATGAACAACATCCAGCTCTTTTCCGCCTCGATTGCGATCGTCGCCTTCATGGCCTCGCTGTTCGGGACGATGGGTGCGGACCTCGTAAAATCCTACGAGCGGGATTGCCGCTACGACATCTCCCTGACCCTGAGGCATTCCGATCCGGAGACACTGGCGGCGTTGGCCGGGGTCGAGGGGGTCGAAGCGACGGCCGGGAGCCACCAGTATTATTTCGCCCTGCCGGATCGCGGCGTCTACCTGAACGTGCTCTACGGGATCGAGAACGCCGATTTCTTCGAGTTCAACCGGGTCGGCGGGCTGGAGGCCGTCGGGCCGGCGCTGGCGGATCTTTCCGCCGGCCGCAACATCATCCTCACCAACGTGCTCAAGGACAAACTCGGCCTCAAGGCGGGTGACGCACTCAGCATCCAATTCAGCGAGCGGACGGTTCCGTACACCGTCACCGGCTTCGTCGAGACCAACGACGGCATCGGGCACGTCGGTTACATTTCCGCCGCCAATTTCCGCGCGGACGCCGGCGTCTCGGATTACGACTACATCTACATCAAGGCGGCGGGTTCGGCCGATTCCGTCAAGAACAACATCCTGCGCGCGCTGGGCAAGGAAGTAATGCGGATCGACACCAAGCGGGAGCTGATGCAGGCCAACGCCGACAAGGTCGTGGGGATCTTCACCGCGATCAACACCTACGCCCAGCTGGCCCTGCTGACCGGCATCCTCGGGATCGTCAACAACCTGGCGGCGAGCTTCCTCGAGCGCAAGCGCTCCTTCGCCATGCTGCGCTGCGTCGGGATGAGCAAGCGCAGCCTCAACCGGATGCTGGTAGCCGAGGCCGCGGCGATGGGCGTGCTGGGGACCGCCTTCGGGCTGGCCTGCGCGCTGGTCATGTCGGCCGGGATCCCGGCGGTGGTGAGCGTGATGTGGGGCAAGGTCGAGGTGATGCTCGCCGCGAAGGAGATGGCGGCGATGGGCGCGGCGGGCATCCTCGCCATGCTGGCGATCTCGGCGGTCCCGGTGATGAGCATCGACCGGCTCAGCCTGGTCCAAACCCTCAAGTACGAGTGACCCGACGATGGGCGAATTCAATCCTCACCCCTATCCTTCATCCCTCCCCTCGCTCCGCTTGAGGATGGGCTTTTCCCTCTCCTGACTTTTTACATTCCTCACCCCCATCCCCTTCTCCCCTTCCCCCTCTCCTGGCTTATGCCAGGAGAGGGGGAAGGGGCCGGGGGATGGGGGTGAGGATGGACAGGAAGGGTGAGTGGCTGCAATTTCAGATGTTTCGATTTCAAAAGAACAGATCGAAGGAAAACATCATGACCATCGCGATCGAAGTGAAGAACGTCTACAAATCCTACCGACTGGCGGAAGATTCGGTTGAGGTGCTGAGGAACGTCAACCTGGAAGTCGAACGGGGAGATTTCATCTCCATCATGGGGCCTTCGGGCTCGGGCAAGAGCACGCTGCTCTACTTGATGGGCGGGCTGGAAAGGGCGACTCAAGGCTCGATCCGGCTCAACGGCGTGGAGATGCGGACGCTCGACGACGAGCGGGAGAGCCGGATGCGCCGGCGCGACATCGGCTTCGTCTTCCAGGCCTACAACCTGATCGACAACCTGACGCTCGAAGAGAACATCCTATTGCCCGCGCTGCTGGAGGGGAAGAAGAAGAAGGACGTCCTCCCGCGGGCCGAGGAACTGATGGCGGCGGCGGGGATTCTCAAACGCCGCGGCCACACGCCGCGCGAACTCTCCGGCGGCGAGCAGCAGCGCACCGCGATCGCCCGCGCGCTGATCAACGAGCCGGGCATCCTCTTCGCCGACGAGCCGATTGGCAACCTCGACAGCCGCGCCGGCGACGGGATCCTTTCGCTCCTGCGCGCGATCAATCGCGAAAAGGGGATCACCATCCTGATGGTGACGCACTCCGAGGACGCGACCAGCTACGGCAAGCGGGTTATCCGCCTGCGCGACGGGGAAGTGGTGCAGTAAAAATGCTCCTCCCCGGATCGTTCTGCATTTGGGCGCGCAGCGGATCCGACCCATTCTCCTACCCCCAAGGATTAACTGAAAGAGTTCCGATGCATAAATCCCTTCCCCCTTCCCAGTATGGGAAGGGGGAAGGGTATGGGATGGGGGCTGGGGCGGAGTAACGTATCGCCGACCTTGACCCCTCCTCCCACCTCAGGGATTTGTTATTTGGGATCGGATATATAACCCCCTTCCCAGTATGGGAAGGGTAAGGGATGGGGGCTGGGTCGGTTGTGGAAGAAAATGATTTGGAGGTTGCAGGGGGGGCGCTGCGCGGCAAGGCAGATTTTTCTACAGCCGCTCCTTTAACCTTGCCACCGCCTCCTCCACGTCGGCGCGGTGGCCGAAGGCGCTGAAGCGGAGAAACCCTTCCCCGGCGGGGCCGAAGCCGGAGCCGGGCGTGGTGACCACATGCGCCTTTTCGAGGATCTCGGTGAATACGTCCCAGGATTTCCGCCCGGGGAATTCCGCCCACACGTAAGGTGAATCGACCCCGCCGTAGCTTTTCCACCCCAACCCGGTCAATCCGGCTTTAATAATCCGCGCATTTTCCATGTAGTAGCCGACCGTCCCGCGCATTTCCGCGAGCCCTTCGTCGTCGAGCGCCGCCAGCCCTCCATATTGGGCGATGTTCGAAGCGCCGTTGAAGACGGTGCTCGTCACCCGGCCCCAGTCCTTTCCCACCGGCGTCCCGTCGATGAAGGCGAGCTCCTTCGGGATGGCCGTCCACCCCAGCCGCACGCCGGTGAATCCGATCGACTTGGAGAACGAGTTGACTTCGAGCGCGACTTCGCGCGCGGCTTCGATCTCGAAGACGGAGCGTGGCAGACGGTCGTCCCGGATGTAGGCGGCGTAAGCGGCGTCGAAGATGACGATCGACCCGTTGCGCTTGGCGAAATCCACCAGCCGCTTAAGCTGTTCGCGGGTCGAGACCGCGCCGGTGGGGTTGTTGGGCGAGCAGAAGTAGATCAGATCGGTCCGCGGGGCGGCGGAGAGATCGGGGAAGAATCCATTGTCCGGCGTGCAGGGCAGGTAGGCGAGGCCCTCGAACTGGCCGCGGTCCGGATCGTGCGCGCCGGTCGCGCCGATCATGACGCTGCCGTCGACATACACCGGGTAGGCCGGGTCCTGGACGGCGATCGAGACTCCCGCGCCGAACAGAATCTGCAGCCGGCTGCAGTCGCATTTGGCCCCATCGGAAATATAGATCTCCTCCGGCGCGATCCGGCCGCGGTACCACTTTTCGGAAATCTTGGCCTTCAGATTCTGGAGCAGCGCCTGGCCCCTGGGGTCGTCGTCGTAGCCGGAGTACCCTTCGGGCGTGCCGAGCCGGACCGCCGCGTCGCGCAGGCCGGCGGCGATGTGCGGCGTGAGCGGCTCGGTGGTGTTGCCGATCCCCAAGCTGATGACCTTGGCGTCGGGATGCTTTTCGAGCAGGGCGCGCCGCCGCCGGCCGATCTCGGGAAAGAGATATCCGGCCGGAAGTTTGGCGATGTTCGGGTTGCGTTTGACCATGCGGAACCTCGGATTTACCATTTCCCATCCTGCCTCCCTCTCTTTCCCCCTCCTCCCTTCCCGTTTTACGGGAAGGGAGGAGGGGGAAAGTCCTGAGCGGAGCGAGGGACAGGGGAAGGTAGGATGGGATGGCGAGGGAAGATTTACGGTCTGAATTTCTCCAGCTCTTTAAAATCCAGCGTGGCGAAATAATCCTCCGGCGTTTCCGCCCGGCGGATTTGCACGACCGCGCCGTCTTCGCGCAACAGCAGCTCGGCCGATCGCAGTTTGCCGTTGTAGTTGAAGCCCATTGCATGGCCGTGGGCGCCGGTGTCGTGGATTACGACGACGTCGCCGGGCTCGATCTCCGGCAGCTTGCGGTCGATCGCGAACTTGTCGTTGTTCTCGCACAGCGAGCCGGTGACGTCGTAGACGCGATCGGCTCGCGCCGTTTCCTTCCCCAGCACCGTGATATGGTGGTAGGCGCCGTAGAGCGCTGGGCGCATCAGGTTGGCCATGCTGGCGTCGAGCCCGACGTAGTCCTTGTAAGTGTGCTTGAGGTGCAGGACGGTCGAAACCAGATACCCGTGCGGCCCGGTGACCGCCCGGCCGCATTCCATGTAGAGCCGCGGCGCACGCAGGCCGCGGACGAACCGTGTTTCGTACAGGTCGTGGACTTCCTCCGCGATCTGATGGAACGGCACGGCGCATTGTTCCGGCCGGTAGGGGATGCCGATCCCGCCGCCCATGTTGATGAATTCGAATTCGATCCCCAGATCGCGCGAAATCTCCGCCGCCAGGTCGGCGAGCATCTCCACGGTTTCCACGAAGTAGCGGTAATCCAGCTCGTTGGAGGCGAGCATCGTGTGCAGGCCGAAACGCTTCACGCCCTTGGCCTGGAGCCGGCGGTATCCCTCGAATAACTGCGCGCGGGTGAAGCCGTATTTGGCTTCCTCCGGCTTGCCGATGATGAAATTACCCTGGCGCGCGCTCCCGGGGTTGTAGCGGAAGCAGACCAACTCCGGCAGGCCGGCGTGCTGTTCCAGAAAGTCGATGTGGCTGATGTCGTCGAGGTTGATGATCGCGCCCAGTTCGTGCGCCTTGACGTACTCGCGGGCGGGCGTGTCGTTCGACGAGAACATGATGTCCCCGCCGGTGATCCCGACCTTCTCAGCCAACAGCAGTTCCGCCAGCGAACTGCAGTCCGCGCCGAAGCCTTCTTCCTTTAACATCTTAAGGATGAACGGGTTGGGCAGGGCCTTGACGGCGAAGAATTCCTTGAAGCCGGGGATTCCGGAGAACGAGGCCTTGAGCAGCCGCGCGGCCCCGCGGATCCCCTTTTCGTCGTAGAGGTGGAACGGGGTCGGGTGGGTGCGGGCAATTTCGCGGATCCGGTCCAGCGTGAAGGGCAGGGGCCTGTTCATCGTCGCGTCGCAATTCCTTCCTCATCCTCCACCCCCACCCCTCCTCCTTCTCCTGACTTATGCCAGGAGAAGGAGGAGGGGTGGGGGGAGAAGGATGAGGAGGGTGGAATGTGGAGAGTCCTACAGCAGACCCATCTGCTTCATCACCGCCTGGACCTTTTCCTTATTCGGCGGGCGCAGCTCGCAGATCGGCAATCGGTAGCGCTCCTGGCACATGCCCTTGAGCGAGAGCATGTACTTTATCGGGATCGGGTTGGTCTCGACGAACTCGACGGCGAACAGCGGGGCGAGCTCCTTCTCCAGCGCCTCGGCCTCGGCCGTCTTGCCTTCCAGGGCGAGGGCCACCATCTTCGACATCTTCTCCGGGACGATGTTGCTGGCGACCGAGATCACCCCGTCGCCGCCGGCTTTGATCAGCGGCATGGTCATGTTGTCGTCGCCGGAAAGCACGCAGAATTCCTTGGTCTTGCGCGCGATCACGTCCTTCATCTGGTTCAAGTCGCCCGAGGCTTCCTTCACCCCGACGACGTTGGCGCAGTCGGTCATCAGCCGCACCAGCGTGTCGGTTTCGAGGTTCACGCCCGTGCGGCCCTTGATGTTGTAGATGATCGAGGGGATCGAGACGCTTTCGGCGATCTCGCGGAAGTGGCGGTACATGCCTTCCTGGGTGGGCTTGTTGTAGTAGGGCGTGACCAGGAGCAGCGCGTCGGCGCCGGCCTTGCGGGCGTGCTTGCTGAGGCGGACGGCCTCGCGGGTGGAGTTGGAGCCGGTGCCGGCCAGGACCAGCGCGCGCCCGTTGACGTGCTCGACGGTCAGCTCGATCACCCGGTCGTGCTCGTCGTGGGTGAGGGTCGGGCTTTCGCCGGTGGTACCGCAGGGGACGATCCCGGTGACGCCGCCGGCCAGGTTGAAGTCGATCAGCTTCTTGAGCGCCCCTTCGTCGACGTTCTCATATTCGGTGAAGGGGGTGACGATGGCGGTGTAGGTGCCTCGGAGATTCATCGGATCGCTCCTTTTATTTTTTCTTCGCGGATGGGGCGGGGGGATCGGCGGGGCCCAGGACCTCGTTCATCAGGTCGTCGATCGAGTAGACCCCTTTTTTACCGCGGATGAACTCGGCGGCCGTCACCGCGCCGGCGGCGAATCCCTCGCGGCCGCGGGCGGTGTGCCGGATTTCGATCGTGTCGACCGGGCTGTCGAACAGCACCAGATGCGTGCCGGGAATCGCGCCGCCGCGGGTGCTTGAAAATTGGATTTCGTCGGGTTCGATTTTGCGGTCCAGTTTGTCCGTTACCAGCCGCCGCTTGCGGGCGATGTTTTGGAGCAGGATGTTCCCCAGCATCGCGGCCGTGCCGGAGGGGGAATCGGCTTTGCCTTTATGGTGGAATTCGTGGCCGAGCACGTCGTACTCCGGCAGGCGGTCGAACATCCGCGCGGCGCAGCCGATGATGCGGAACAGCGCGTTGACCCCGAGCGAGAAATTGCCCGACCAGATCAGCCCGACCTTGTGCTCGGCGACGGTCCGTTTCACGTCCTCGATGCGATTATACCAGCCGGTGGTGCCGATCACCATGTTCTTGCCCAGCATCGCGACGCAGCGGATGTTCTCCACCGCCGTTTGCGGGGTGGTGAAGTCGATGCACACCTCCGCGTCGGCGAGCGCCTCGGCGGTGATTTCCTTGCGGCACTCCCCGCCGCCCAAGGGATCGACGACGGCGGTGATCGTGTGGCCCCGGGCTTCCGCGAACTGCCGCACCGTCCGGCCCATCCGGCCGTATCCGATCAGCGCGATTTTGGCCATGGTCTATCCTCTCCAGCATGCCGGCGGCGCACGCCCGGCCCCATGATGCATTCCTGCCCAACCCGGATGCAGGCTGCGCCGGGTCCGGGCCTCATTGCAGGCACTCAATGACATTTTGCATGGGATTTGACAGCGCATATTTTACCGAATCCCAGGCGGACGGCCAAACAGATTTTTACCGATGTGGGCGGCCGCGCCCTCCGCAGACCGGAACGCCCCTCCCTGCTCCGGATCCGCCTCTCCGGCGGCAGACAGGCGGCGTGCTGCCAGTCGGGGAGATCGCGGGCGGAAGGCAAATGTCGTATAAATGTCGTATCCACGGCGTTGCGATTCCGGAGGCGGTTTCTAGAATAGGGGCAAAACGAAAGGGAAAAAACATGAACCAGACCGAACTTGGATTGAGGGTCGCGGAATTGCGCCAGCAAAAGGGCCTCACGCAGGAGCAGTTGGCGGAGCGTTGCGAAGTCAGCCCGCGCACCATCCAGCGCATCGAAAGCGGCGAGGTCGATCCGCGGGCCTACACCCTGCATTGCCTGGGTGCGGCTCTCGAGTTTGATTTCGGCGGGGAGAATGCGGCCAATGAAAACCTGTGGCTGACGGTCCTCCATCTGAGCAGCATCGCCTGCGTCTTCCTCGTTCCGCTGCTGTTGTGGTCGTGGATGAAGAACCGCTCCTGCCGGATCGACCAACAGGGGCGGTTGGTGCTGAACTTCCAGATCACCATGATCCTGCTGCTGGCCGCCTCCGGTTTCCTGCTCATGCTCTACCCCGCCTTGCTGATCTTCGCGGGAGAGGGGCTCGTGCGGGAAATGGAAAGCTCGCGCCTGTTCCTGGCGGCCACCCTGTGCCTGCCGATGCCCGCGATTTTCATCGGAGTCTTCTGCGCCTTCCAGGGCGTGGTCAACGCCATGCGGTCCCTGGCGGATAAGCCCGTCCACTACCCGCTGAGCATCCCGTTCGTGAAATGAGCAATCCGGCGGCGGGAAGCGGAAAGGGCTATGGATAACGGTTTTGCGAGCATGTCCTCGCGCCCGCCCTCGGCATGCTCTTTGCCGGGGGGAGTGGGGGCGAACGTAGGGGGCGTTGCCCTTCTTGGCTGTGCGCAATGACAATCGCGAATTTCTTTTTCGGCGCCATATTGGAAAAGTGGGCGCCGGAGACTTTGGGCGTTACCGGATGTCGAGGATTCTGATCCGGTGCCGACGGCCGAGGCAAACCGGCGGCCTGCACCTGACAGGTGTCCGACACCTGTCAGGTGGACGATACCGGTCAGGCGCGGACTGCCCGCCTTACCCCCGGGATTGCAGCTCCAGGATGTTGCCTTCCGGATCCGCGGCGTAGACGAACGTCAGCCGGCCCACGCCCTCCACCGTGCGCGAGACGGCGGAGCCGATCGCGCGGCCGCCGCGGGCGATCACGGCCCGCAGGCAGGCTTCGACGTTTTCCACTTCGAAGGCGAGGTGGGAAAAGCCCTCGCGGTTGGCCGCCGGCGCGGGCTTGGGCTCGTTGCGGGCGTACTGGAAAATCTCGAGCGTCGGTCCCGCTTCGCCCCATCCGGGCAGGCGCAGGTGGACCCCGTCGATCGCCGCGCCGGGCACGCCCGTCCCCCGTTCCAGCCACTCGCCCGCCATGTGCCGCTCCGGCGGCACGCGGACGCATTCGAACACTTCCTCATAGAAGTGCACCAGCGCACGCCAGTCCTTGGAAATGATGTTGGTGTGTTTGTATTTCATCCCTCGCCTCCTACCCCTGCACCGCTTCCCTCTCTCCCGGAGTCAATCCGGAAGAGGGGGGAGGAGCCGGGGGATGGGGGTGAGGCGGCGCCCTTCGCACCGCCTAAATCGTGCCGGTGTGGTCCGGGCAGTGAATCCGGTGAACGCGCGGATCCTCCTCGTTCCAGGAGGGGAATCCCAGCGCCGCCCGCCAGACGTACAGGTCGATCACGTGCAGCAGCGCCGGGCACACGCCCGCGGGCCACAGGTAGGGATTCTCATAATAGAAAACGTCGCCCAGGTAGTGTTTGCACTCCCCGCGTTTTTGTATCATCTTGATCTCGACCCGCGCAATCCGGCTCCAATACTCATGATACTCGTCGCGGGTCATCGGTTTGGCAAGGTCGATGCCGAGATTCAATTTCCCGGCTGCATTCATGATTCCGTTTCTCCTTTGGTATCCTCGATGGGCACGAAGAGCGCTGAGGGCGCTTGGTTTATTTTATTCGCGTCTTTCAAGGCTCCCTTTGCGGATTCACTTCGCCGCCGCGGTGTGCTTGAGCATCCGGTACATGTTCCGCGCCAGGTTCTCCACGGTGCGCAGGCCGAGCGTGTCGGTCTTCGCCTCGCCCATGATCGTTCCGCCGGCGTGGCTGAACCCCCGCCCGTCGCTCACCACCCGCATGTTCTGCTGCAGCAGGAAGGTGTGGATGTTCTGCAGGGTGGTCTCCTGGCCGCCGTTGCGGAAGCCGCCGCAGGCGATCCCGCCGCCGACCTTCCCGGAAAGCTCCAGGTCCTGGTCGTACGCCGGCCGCAGCGGAACCGTGCGGTCCATCATGTTTTTCAGGATGCCGGAGACCATGCCGAAGTATACCGGAGAGCCGAGGATCAGCCCGTCGCACCCTCGCAGCGCCGCAAGGATTTCGGCCATATCGTCGTCGTAGCGGCATTCGCGCGCCTTCTGACAAGCCCAGCATCCGGTGCAGGGATGGATCTCCTTCCCGGCCAGGGAAAGAAAGGTGCAATGCGCGCCTTCGGATTTGAGGATGTCCAGCGCATGCCGGACGGCGAAGGCGGTGTTGCCGCCCGGGTTTGGGCTTCCGGAGATTCCCAGAATCTTCATGCGGCACCTCCCAATCGGCTGTTGCGGTCTCCTTGGATGGAGGTTTCTGAGGCCCGGGAATGCAGGGCCAAAGTCTCATTCATACCATGTCAACCTGAGGACGCGGTATTTACGTCCGAAGGATCTCCGCCACGCCTTAGGATGACTCGCGGACAGGATTTTTCGGACTCGACCGATCACTCCGCACGACTCCGCGCAGGAAGAGGAAGAACGGCACGAACACGATCAGACTCATGGCCAGGATCACCAGCGTATCCGCCGCGCGGAACGCGGAGCCGGTGAGCGACGGTTCCAGAAGGAACACGAAGATTAATCCGACGAACAGCATGCTAAGCGAAAAGAGCAGCCCCAACCCAAAGGCGTATCCGGCCGCCTTGCGGCGCCAGAGCATCACCCCGCCGAGGATCCACAGCGGAGAAACGGCGAGGTCGGTGAGGTTGAGCGCCAGCTCGGTATCCGTCAGGAGCGGCCCGCGGACGATCGAGGCGACGATCTTGCCCGCGGCCAGGAATAAATACAGGGCTCCCAGGACGGCCAGCACCCCGCCGGCGAGTCGTTCGGGGACGGCTCCGGCCAGCCGGTTCCGCACCGCTTCCCCGTCGATGCCGTGCCGCAGCCGGAGCAGCGCGTATCCGCATAACAGCACCAGCAGGAGGTAGGCCGGGATGGCTGAATCGAGCGGCATGCTGAAGAAATAGATCAGGTAGTTGTAGAAGATATACAGCAGCGCGCCCAGCCACAGGAGCAGCCCGGCGAGTTTCCCGCGCGCCGCGAAGGCCATCGACCCGAGCAGGATCGGCAGGCCGATGATCAGGTTCGCCGCGTCGTTGGGGAGGAACGCTTTCCGGAATTCGTCGCTCGGATACACCGCGGAAGGGAACAGCAGGCCGGCAGCGGACATCACGGCCATGCCGATCACGATCGCCCATGAGCAGGCCAGAACGGGGGCGAGACGGAGCTTGACCGGGAACTGCGGGTTGGTTGCGGAATCTGCATTCATGGGTTTTCCATCCTTTGCTTCCACGATATACGATCAAATGGATAGAAGCGCATCCCGGAAGAAAGCAATCATTCGCTGCCGGTATTCGCCGGTTCTTTTGTCCCAGCTTTCGGTATGGCCGGCCTCCGGCACTTCCCACAGGGTGCAGCTCTCCCCCGCGGCGCGGAGGAATTTACGCTGCATCTCGCGTTCGTAATCGCCCCGCGCTCCCGAGATCAGCAGCACCGGCCGCGGCGCGATGAGGCCGAGCGCTTCGGTCACCGGCAGCGGACCCGGCACACCCTGCAGCTTCCACACCTGGAAGCCGACCCATTGGAAGGGAAGCTCGAGCAGGCGCATCGGAGAGATCCAGACCGGCACGTCGGCGAACGCATTCGGACCGGCGCCGTCGGCGAGCACACCGGCGATGTCCTCCTCCGCGGCCGCGGCCTGGATCGCTTGCAATCCGCCGAGCGAGATCCCCAGGATGCCGATCTTCCCGCTCACGTCCTCCTGCTCCCGCAGGAACGCCGCGGCGGAAAGGATATCCCCGCCGCCGAAGGTGACGGTCTCGCCGCCGCTCTCGCCGTGCGCCCGCGCATCCAGCAGCAGGACCCCGAATCCCTCCTCGGCCAGCGCGATTCCCTGCGGCAAGACCGAAATCCGGTTCCCGCCGAGCCCGTGGGCGACGATCACCGCCGCGCCGTTGCGCGAGCGGATGTACCAGCCGCGCAGGAGGATCCCCGCTTCGGAGGGTATTTCGATTTCTGCGAACGGGATTTCCCAATCCGCCGGAGTGGCGCAACACACGGGCAACCGCGGGGGATGGGCGCGGCCTTCGGCGTATTGGAAAGGAAGGATGCCGTAGAAGGCGACGAGCAACCCGGCCGCGAGCGTTCCCGCCGCAAAGCGGATCAGGTTGCGCGCGTAGACGGCCGACCGGCGGGGTACAGGGTTTTTTCTCATCGCGACGACCGAAACCGTTGGGCGTTGCGGATGCTCACAAGTTGGCGAGGATCTGCTTGCGCTTCTCCTGGTATTCCTCCTCGGTGATCAAGCGCTTGGTTCGCAGGGTTTCCAATTCCTCCATCCGCGCCACCGAATTTTCCTCCGCGGGGTTCTGCACATGCACTTCCTTCAATTGGATGCGCTTCGGTTTCTCCGGATCGTACACCACCTGGGCGGTGATCCCGGGCCGGACAAGCGCGGCGTTCAACCGCGAAACCAGGGTCTTGGCTTCGGCCTGGAACACCTCGCCGGACGGGGATTTCACCTCGAGCAGCATCCCGATCTGCGGGTTGTCGTTGATCGTCGTGCCGGTATCCCACACCTTGAGCACCCGCGCATCGGCGGTCACCCCGTTCTTGATCGTCGGCGGGACGATCAGACGGTAGAAGTGGTGCAGCATCCACAGCGTGATTCCCAAGCCGATGAGCATGACCGGAATGGGGAACAACTCTTCCGTTTCCAGCATCCGGGGAATGTTCATCTCGCGCACCGCAGACCAATCCGCCTCCTGGGCGACGCCGAGGATGCTGACGGTGAAGCTGACCACGGCGATGACGCCGCCGAGGATGAAAACCCACCGCAAGTTCTTCATGCCGGCCTCCCGACAGTCGAGTTATGGAATCCGGGGCGCGAATGCTTGGCTGAGGATTGTATCAGCGAATCCCAAGCCGGGATCCGCGGCGGAGGTGTGGCAAGCGCGGGAGGAAGCCGCAAGGCGTAGGCGGGAGGCAGAGGAAGGGATTCGGCGCGAAGGAGCGGCCGGATGAACGCCGGGCTGGCGATTCCCATCGCTGCACCCGCGGCCCAAAAAGGCTCGGCAACCCGCCGGGTGCGTCTCGCGCCGGCGCGTTGCCGAGGGGTGGGTTGGCCTGGGATCCTTTATGGAGGAAAGCGACGACAAATCCGCCCGGGGTGCCGGAGAATACCGGCCTTACACTTTCGGATTCGACTGCCGTTTCCGGCGCCGGGGATTACGATCCGTCGCGCATCATCATCAGGTGAACGGATACGGCGAATATCCCGGCGGCGGCGTCCAGCACGGGCAGTCCGCGTACCGCGAGGATGATCCGCAACCCGGCCAAGGCGGGTGAGGCCGCGTGATTTCGCGGCGGTTTCGATTAACCCGGCGTGTTTCGGATTTTCCGTCTACCGTCTGGCTGGAACGGCTGCGCCCGCGGCTGAAATCCGGCTGGATCTCGCCAAGAGCAGGCTGACGAATCCCAATCCGGCGGCCGCCGACCAGAACACGAACGGCGCGCCGGGGGCGATGCCGGCCAGCATATTGCCCAGCGGCGGGGAGATGAGGCCGCCGATAAAGAAGAAGGTCATCGCGAACCCGGTCGCCGTGCCGGCGTAGGTCGGCCCGACGTTCTCGTCGTCGATCGTGACGGTCAGCAGGACCGACATCGTTCCATCGCGCGTCATCCCCGCCAGCACGACCGCCGCCCAAACCGCCCAGCCCTGGGCCGCCGGAAGCCAGCCGCTGCCCGCGGCCATCAGCGCCAGCGTGGCGAGCAGGATCGTCTTGCGGGAGGGCAGGCGGTCGGAGAGGAAGCCGATCGGCAGGATGAGCAGCAGGCTGGCGACGTAAATCAGCGAGACGGCCGCATCCGCCCGCGCGCCCGGCCAGCCGATGCTTCGCAGATAGAGCGCCAGGTATCCGGAGATCCCCTGCTGGCAGGCGCCGACTCCGAGATAGGCCAGCCCCAGCAGCCAAAGGCTCTTCTGCCGGAAAATGTGGGCGAGCGCTTGGCGCATGGGGACCGCCGCCGGCTTGCCGCCGGCCGCGCTTTGTTCCGGCAAGGGATTAATCAAAATCCATGGCACGGTGATCAGCGCCGCCAGCCCGCCGAAGAAGAGCATCGTGTTGCGCCAGCCGCCCAACGCCGGGGATAGAACCGAGGCGCCCAGCAGTGATCCGAGCACCATGCCGCCCGCCATTCCCATCGAGACCACGCTGTTGGCCGTCCCCAACTGTTTGTGAAACCAGATTCCGCTGATCTTGAAACCGCTGGTCGAAACCATCGGAACCACGCCGCCGGCCATGAGGACGATGAACAACAGCGCGGGAAAATCCTGAGCCAGGGCGCGCACCGCATTGGCCGTCCCGAGCAAAAGAATCCCGGCGATCAGCACCCGTTTGGGGCCGAAGCGGTCGATCAGCGCGCCGGCGAGGGATCCGGAAAAGATCGCCAGCAGAGAACCGCTTCCCCAAATCATCCCGATTTGGACCAGGCTGAGGTTCAGATCCCGGCCGATCTCGTCGAACAGAACCGCCAGGCTGGATCCCGGCCCGGTGATCACAAGCGCGAGGGTGAAAGCGATGAACACCAATATTCCCCAACGGTATTTCGGGTGGTTTCTCACGGTTTGCTCCACAAACGCGGATTGGCCGGGGGGGTTGCGGCCGGATTAAAAGACGGCGCCGGCATGCGGCGCCGGGAAGCAGTATACCCCATTCGCGGAGGGCGATGACGGGGGAAAAGGAGAGCGGGGGAGCGGACTCTGCCCGCGGTTTGGATCAATCGGCGGCGGAGGATTGCTTCCCGAGGCGGGTCAGACGAGCGCCTGCCAGCGCTTCATGCTCTTGGTTCCGTAAAGGTTCGGCGTCTGCGGATATTGCTGCGAAGGAAGCACCTCGCGGATCGCGGCGTACCAATCCTGGTAGGTCGCCCCTTGGGGAAGGGCGGCCAGCGCCTGCAATGCCACGAAGGTGAACACGCCGTTCGGCCGGCCGCGGAACCAGGCGTCGTAGCTGTATTCCGCATCCTGGCAGCCGGCGAGGAGCAGCCCGCCGTTCCGCCCGGGCGGGCTGGATCGGCGGATGGCGCGCCGGATGCCGAATTTTTGGGTCTGGCGCTTGGAGAGGAAGGCGCCGGGCGGCAGAAAGCGCACCCGCCGCCGGGGAGGCGTTTTCCCCCCGGTGGCGGGCGGGGTGCTGATCCGCACGAACCGCGCCACCGTTCCGGAATTGCAGGAATCCGAGATCATCACCAGCCTCACGCCCGGCTTCCGCGCGCCGTACATTTCGAACAGTTCGTCGTCGGTGATGACGCCCTTGGCGCGGACGTCGTACGGGCACAGGCATTCGTCGGTTCCGTCCGGTTCGTCCCCGTCCTCGTCGGGCACGAACGATCCGTGCCCGGAATAATGCACGACGATCAGATCGCCGGACTCGGCGCCCGAGACGATCCCGCGGATGGCCGCGCGCATCGCTTTGCCGGTCGCCCGGCGGTCGGTCAGGCGCCGCACGGAAAAGCCGCGTTCGCTGAAGGCGGCTTCCCAATCGCGGGCGTCGTTGACGCACCCGGCCAGGTCGCTTTCGGTGCCAGGGTAATTGTTGATGCCGATGCACAGGGCGTATTTGGCCATGAAAAACCTCCCTCTCCGGCGTTCTGTGAATTCTACATGGATCGCGGCGAAGAAGGCAATGATGATGAAGACGTCTGCGCAATCGCTCGCCGTCCGGTCCTCTGTCACCTCCTTCCCTCCTCCCGATCCCCTCTCTCTCTGTTTCTTGATCTCGCATTAGTTTTTTTTTCATACCTATTACGGATGACCGACGGCTGGAGGATGGGCCGCCCGGAAGAAAAAAACGGAGGAACCGCCCCGGACGGCAGGATTGGCATTGCGCAGGCGGTTGTGGCAGACTGAGAAGGCCTCGCCGGCCGCTGGTTGGAGACCCATGCCCTGATGGTCGCATCGCCGGGATCCCGCTTTCGCGGTTCCGCGCCGATCCGCGGCCCCGCCGCCGGACTCTTTTTGCTTTCCGCCGCCACCCTGCTTTTCGAGATCAATCTGCCCCGCCTGTTTTCCGTCGCCCAGTTCTATCATTTCGCGTTCATGATCGTCAGCATCGCCCTGCTCGGGTGCGGGGCGAGCGGGACGGCGCGGAAGGTTTTCCCCGCGGCCGGGAAGCGCGCCCCCGCGCGCACGCTCGGCCGGCTTGTCTTGGCCGCGGGGGCGGGCATGCTCGGATCGTTCCTGCTGATCAACGGACTGCCGTTCGATTCGTTCAGCATCGCGTGGGATTCCCGCCAAGTCGCCGTCCTTGTCCTCGACTACCTCGCCCTGACGGAGCCGTTTTTTTTCAGCGGCCTGGCCGTGGGGATGCTGCTCGCGATGTTCCCGCACAGCGCCGGGGCGGTGTACGCCGTCAATCTGGCGGGCTCGGCGGCTGGATGCCTGGCCGCGCTGGCGGCGCCGACCCTGCTCGGCGGTGAGGGAGTGGTGGTCCTGAGCGCGGGAGTTTCGGCGCTGGCCGCCTTCGCCACGGCGCCGCCGGGTTGGATTCCCGGGAAAACCGCCGCGCGGCCGCCGCAGGAAACGCGCCGAAGCCGCGGTTCCGCCGACCGGAGGATCCTGCTTTCCGGTGCGGCATTTCTCCTGCTGATATTTGCGTCCGCCGATACGGCCGCGCGCCTCGCGGGAATGGGCGGCTTCGCGTTTCTGGAAATCCGGCTTTCGCCCTACAAGGGTCTATCCTACGTGATGCAGCAACCGGGGGCGGAGATCCTTTCCCGCGAATGGAACGCGTTCTCGCGGATCGACGTCGTCCGCAGCCCCGCGATCCACTCGGTGCCGGGGTTGAGCTATCGCTGGCTGGGGCCGCTTCCGCGCCAGGACGGGCTTTTGACGGACGGCGACGACCTGAGCCCGATCGTCGATCCGTCGGCGGATCCGGCCTTCGCCGCCTTTCTGCCAGCCGCGCCCGCCCATCGGATTCGCCCGCAGGCCGAGGTGCTGATTCTGGACCCGCGCGGAGGCTTGGACGTGTTGACCGCTTTGCATTTCCAAGCCGTCTCGGTGACGGCGGTTGAGGAGAATTCGCTTGCCGTCCGGGCCGCGGAAAGGATTTACGGCGATCCGCACGTGGAAACGGTTGTCGGATCGGGCCGCAGTTACCTGCGGCGCACCCTGCGGCGGTTCGACCTAATCATGTTCTCGCTCACCGCCTCCTACCATCCGTTGCGTTCCGGGGCTTACAGCTTGGCGGAGGATTACCGCTTTACGGTCGAGTCGTTCGCGGACGCGCTCCGGCGGCTGAAGTGCGGGGGGATGCTTGTCGTCACCCGTTGGCTGCAATACCCGCCGAGCGAGGAGCTGCGGGCCTTCGCCCTGGCCGTGGCCGCCATGGAGGAGCTGGGAAGGGAGCCGCGGCCGCGAATCGCCGCCTGGCGCGGCTACAACACCGCGACGATCCTTGTGAAGGATAGCCCGTTCATCCCCGAAGAGCTCACAGCGCTCCGCGAATCCACCGGCGCCCTGGCCTTCGACCTGATCTACCTGCCGGACATCCGCGAGGAGGAAATGAACCGCTTCAATATCCTCACCGAATCGGTTTACTTCCGGGCCTTCCATGACCTCCTGGATGCCGATCCGCGCGCGGATTTTTATGCGGCCTACCCGTACGACGTCTCTCCGCCGACCGACGACCATCCCTTCTTCGGCCACTTCTTCAAAGGATCGCAGGCCGGCGCGGTGCTGGCGGAATTCGGAAAGGTCTGGCAGCCATTCGGCGGGGCCGGATATATCGTCGTCCTGGGGCTGTTGATCCTGGCCGTGTTGCTTGCGGCGGCGCTCTTGGCCGTGCCGCCGATCCTTCGGCGCACAACCGGAGCGGATGGCGCGGAGTCTGCTTCGGCGACCGCCCGCGAAATCTTCTACTTCGGGATGATCGGATTCGGCTTTCTGCTGGTGGAGATCCCGCTCATCCAGCGGTTCATCCTCTTTCTGGATCGCCCGGCCTACGCGATGACGGCGGTGTTGTTTTCGCTGTTGGCCTTTTCCGGTGCGGGCATCGCGGTCGGCGCCCGATTGCCCCTCGGCCGCGCGCTTCTCGCCCTGGCGGGGATCCTGCTTTCGGCGCCGGTTCTGCTTCCAATGTTGTTCTCCGCCGCGCTCGGCCTGCCGCTGGCGGCGCGTTTCGCGCTGACCGTACTCTCGTTGGCGCCGGCCGGGTTCCTGATGGGCGTCGCCTTTCCGGGCGGAATCCGCTGGGCGCTGGCGCGGGACCCGCGGCCGGAGCGGATTCCGCGGATCTGGACGGTGAACGGGTCGGCGTCGGTCGTGGCGACGGTGGCGGCGGCGTTGTTGACTCTGTCGCTGGGATTCATGCGCGTGTTTTTATTGGGAGCCTTGTGCTATGCGGGAGCCGGGCTGGCCGCCGGGTCTACATCCGCGGCGCTTCGCCTTCCGCGCCCGCGCCGGTGAGGGGCACAAAGATCACGGAGCCGATGTTGTAGGCCTTCAACCCGTCCCCTTCGTCCACGAATTTCCATAGGGTCTGATAACCGCCCTGCGGGCCGATCGGGATGACCAGCCTTCCGCCTACGGCGAGCTGCGCCGCCAGAGGCGCGGGCAGATGGTCGGGCGCGGCGGTGACGATGATTGCGTCGAACGGCGCGAATTCCTCCCAGCCGTAGTAGCCATCCCCTTGTTTGATCCGGACCCGGCCGTAGCCCAGGTCCTTCAGCCGGTCTTCGGCGAGGGTTTCCAGTTCGGGCACGATCTCGATCGTGAACACCTCGGCGTACCCCAGCTCAGCCAGCACCGCCGCCTGGTAGCCGGACCCCGTTCCGATCTCGAGCACCCTTTCGCCCGGCTTCAAGCCGAGCAGTTCGGTCATCCAGGCGACGACGCAGGGTTGCGAGATCGTCTGCCCGTATCCGATCGGCAGCGGATGATCGGCGTAGGCCTGGCCGGCGAACTCCGGCGGAACGAACTTGTGCCTCGGAACCGTCCGCATCGCTTCCAGCACGTCCGGATCGGAGATCCCGCGCGACTCGATGTCGTCGCGGATCATGGCCAGGCGCGCGTTCAGATACGGATCGGTTGCTTCCGACGCCTGCGGAGAGCCGGAGGCGAGGGCGGAGGAACCGGCCGAGGGTTTCGGATCGGCGGATGGCGTCCCCGGCGCACAGCTTGACGCCGGAAGCAACATGAGGAGCGGTAGAAGCGCGGAGAAGGGGGGGCCGCGCCGGGTTGAGGATTTCGCGGTCATGCCGAAGCCTCCCCGGCGATCGATCTTTCCATTATAGCGCGCCGAGCAATCCCGAAGGTTTCTCTGATTCCGTTGCAACAAGGGAGTCTTCTTATCCTCTCCCTCACACTCTTCCCCCTCTCCCAGCTTACCACCGCTTCGCGAGGGCGGGCGCTGGGAGGGGAAAGATAAAAAACCGGCGTTTTTCAGGTTTTTCGTCTGGGATAGGACGGTGAAGATATTGTCGAATCCCGTGGACGACGCAGAAAAAGTGTTTTTGTAGTGGTGTCTTCTCTGCCAAGGGAAATGACTGTCGTTCCGGAGCGTTCCCATCGGGCGTCCGGTGGAAGAAAATGGAAAAAACGGTCATGCCCGGGTGTTCAATCGGGCATCCGGTCGGACAATCCCTGGATCCCTGCCGGGTGCTCCCCGCTTCATGATCATTCCGGTTCCCCAACCTCGGGAAGGGGAAACATTCCACAGTGCGCCGGTTGCGGCGCGGCGCTTGATTCCGAATCATCAGCGGCACGCGGAGTAAACGCGCCCGGATCGAATCACGAGGCGATTTCTTGTCTGTGTATCCTGTATAATACCGTAAGACGGGAAGGGTCGTTCGATGAGGAAAATCATCCTGGTCAGCGGAGATCGAAAAACCCAAGAAGCCGTCAGGGCCGGGTTGCCCAAGGGAGCCGTGCTGGAGGAGGCGGCCGCGCTCGGCGGACTCCTCCGACCGCACGAAACCTCCGCCGAGGGCAAGTATGCGGGCACGGTCATCCTTGTCGATTGCTCCGGAGAACCGATTCCCGCCGGCCGGCTCGAACCGTTCACCCGGGCCGGAATTCCCCTGATCGCTCTGCTGGATTCGCCCGATCGGCGCGAAGACGTTTTTCGCGCCGGATTCGACGATTACCTCCTGCGTCCGATCCTGCCCGAAGAATGGACCGCCCGGCTGAGGCGGCTGGCTCGGGCGCCCGAGGAAGCGCTTGAACGCGATCGCCAGGCCGCCGTCGGGCGTCTGACCTCCTACTTTTGCCACGCGGTCAACAACTCGATGCAAACCATCCGCGGCGCGGTCGACCTGGCGCGCGAGGAGCCGGACCTCCCCGCGGAAGTGGCCGAATACCTGGCCATTTGCCGCCGCGAGACCGAGCTCATCGGCAAGAAGATCGACCGCCTGCGCCAGATCTACCGCCCGAAGGCCTCGCCGCCCGAACCGATCCAATTGGAGGCGGCGGTTCGCGAAGCTCTGAAGATGGCGGCCGACGATCTGTTGCGCAACAACGTCGCGGTCAAAGAACTAGTCGAAGCTTCGCTGCCCGTCCTCCACGTCTCGCCCGACAAGATCATCCTTGCCTTGCTGCTGATCCTCTTCCACCTCGGCGCGGAAATGGGCGCGCGGGGCGGCGGGGAACTGCGGGTGCAGGTCGAACGCGGGGGCGGAAATGTCCGATTGAGGATGGATACCGCGGCCGGCGCGGGCGCTCCGGGATCCGCCGTCCCTCTTCCGCCGGGCTTGGAGCCGGCGCGCGAATTGATCCGTTCCGAACGCGGGCAGATCCAAGCGGCCGCCCGGGACGGCGGGTTCAGCCTTCAGGTAAGTTTCCCGGCGGGAGGAGGCTCGTAGGGAACGTTATGGAGAATCCCCGAGTCCTGATCGTCGACGACGAGCCCGGCGTGCGCGCGGTTCTCCAGAAAACGCTCGCCACCGAAGAGTACAACCTGGAACAGGCCGCCGATGGATGCGAAGCGATCCGCAAACTCGACGCCGCGGAGTACGACGTGCTGCTGGTGGACCTGAAGATGATGCCGGTCGACGGCTTGCAGGTGATCAACGCCCTGCGCGCCAAGGGATCCGACGCGGCGGTGATCATCCTCACCGCCCACAGCACGATCGAAACCGCGGTCGAGGCGTTGCGGCTGGGCGCGTTCGATTACCTGTTCAAGCCCGCCGCGCCGGAAGTGATCCGCAAACGGGTGCGCGAGGCGGTTCACTACAGCCGCCAGGTGACCCGCCGCTCCAGGCTGCTCGGGCAGGTGGAATCACTGCGCCAAAGCCTGATCGACCTGGACGCGGATGCCGGACCGGAGCGGCAGGCCGTCGCCCCGGACCGGTTCCTGCGCTCGGGGAAGCTGGTGATCGACAAATACCACCGCTCGGCGATGCTTGACTCCTCGGTGCTTGACCTTACCACCGCCGAGTTCGACCTGCTGGAGGCGCTGGTGGAAGCTTCTCCCGAGACGATCGCGCCCCGCGAACTGGCTCGGCGCGCGCTGCATTACGACCCTCAGGAAATGGAAGCCCGCCAGACAGTGAAGTACCACGTCCACCAGCTGAGGCGCAAGCTGGGCGATGATACCCGCAGCCCGAAATATATTAAAACGGTCCGCTACAAAGGCTACTTTTGGGGGGATGGATAAGGTAGAGACCCATCTTCTTCCCCGGGAAGCGTGAGCTCCCCCGCTAAGGTGCGAGATTGGCTATACCGGCGCCCGCTCTCGGCGTGTTTCCGCCGGAAGTGAATTGTGCCGGCATCCATGGAATCATCGAATGATACTGGATCCCGGCTTGGAGCACCCGCGCTTCCCCCGCTTCCCCCGGCAAAGAGCATGCCGAGGGCGGGCGCGAGGACAGGCTCGCAATGACACTCTCAAAGGCCTTTTTCGGCACCTTGCGAATGGCTTTGGCCCCAAAGAGAAAAAACCGTAGAGCATTCACCACTGGGATGACGTCGCATCCGATACACAATTGGAAATAAGGAAATTTAAAATGAATGTCACGGAAAATTGGCTTATCTGGGCACTACTGTCAGCCGTTTTCGCGGCATTAACGGCCATTTTTGCGAAAATCGGGCTGGAAGGAGTGGATTCTGATCTCGCCACACTGATCCGGACGGTGATCATCATGGCAGTTCTTGCGGCCTTTGTGTATTTTGCTGGAAAATGGAGCAATCCCTTTAAACTATCATCCAGAACGTGGCTGTTCTTGGTTTTATCCAGTTTGGCGACAGGGGCGTCGTGGGTATGCTACTTCAGGGCATTGAAGATCGGCGATGCCTCCAAAGTCGCACCCGTGGATAAACTGAGCCTTTTATTGGTCGCGGTATTTGCGGTGATTTTTCTTGGGGAGCGGCCGTCCATCAGGGAATGGGTTGGAATCCTTATGGTTGGAGCAGGCGTTTTTATTCTTGCGCTGCGCATCTAGGTGGAAATAGACGAAAGGCCGTCGATTGTTGAAAAACCTTGGCAGCTCCTCTGTTTTGAGATCCCCGCCGTTGGACCTTCGAGTCGGCAGATCCGGAAAGGTGTTATTATGGGAAGGAGTCCAGATTCTAAAAAAAGGATAGCCGCCGGTCGTTTGGAGGAAGGATGGACGCTTCGTACGAAGCCAGGGATTACTACATCTATATAAAGGTCATCGGCCGGTATTCCATCGCCTCCACACAGCAAATCTTCCGCGAATGGATGAACCAGGTTAAAAAATACAAAATCTACAAGGCGGTTTGCGATCTGACGCAGGTGATCGGATTGTCGCGGTGGAATCCCATCGGTGAAAACCGTTTCAACGCGGGGGAGCTGATCGCATTGTTCATGCCGAAGAACGTCACTCTGGCGATCCTGTCCCATCCCGGACAGGTCGACCTGGGCCGGCTGATCGAGAGCATTTTTAAAAACCGCGGCATCAGGGTCAAGGTGACGCAAAGCCTTGAGGATGCCCTCAAATGGCTGAAGCTCAAATAAAAAAGGCGCTTAATGGCGGCAAACTATCCGGGATTATCATCGCCGGCTGTATCCTCATCGATGTCGTTGCCGGTTCGGTCTTCGGATTAAGCGTGTTGAAAATCCCCACTCCGATCGGGATGGAATGGCTGTCGTGGATGGCTGTTGCCGCCGGCATTGCGGCATTGTTTGCCGGAAGCGTTGTTGGGTATCTTTCGCATGAGGTGTTCCACAAAGCCGCGTCTGCGGACGGCGCGGTTAAATTCCTTATGCAGGACGGGGTTTATGCGTCGGTCCGCCACCCGTTCTACGCATCGCTGATGATGATATCCTTGGGGTTGGCCCTGTTGTTCCAATCCCTCGTCCTGTTTTTGGGTTTTTTAATCGTGGTGTTCATCTTGGTGCGCGAATCCAGGATTGAAGAGAAAATATTGGAAAACACCTTCGGGGGGGAATACTTTCGTTACCGGCAAAAATCCGGGATGTTTTTCCCCAAACTGTTACGGTTAAAATAATGAAAATCCCGGCTTGGAAAAAACCGGACCCCGCTGCTGTATCGTTCAGGGTCAAAGATCCGCCCAAACCCGCGCATTCCCGCATGGCTGGCATAAAGGGAACAACGAGACAACAGCGGTCGTCATCCCTGCGCGTTTTTTTTGGCGGGATTCCGCTGGTTTCGTCAACCCTCCGATCGGGAACTCCGATGCCAACGGACACGAAATGAAATCGCTCCTATATTTACAGTCATTGCCGGGGATAGCCGAAAAATTGGATCTCCTCAGCCCCCCGTCCTTCCTCTTTCCTCCCTCCCATCCCCCAAACGTTCCCCTCGCTTTCCCTCGGAACAAACGCTCGGGATAGGCGCTCGGGACGTGCCGTTCGAGGACAGGCTTCCCCCCCTATCCTGACATACCCCCGATTCACAAGGGCTGGCGTCAGAAGGAGCGAAAGCCCGGCCCGGCTCCGCCGTGTGGACCGGGGGTCAGAGGATCGTGGCGAGGAAAGAGCGGAGACGGAGAGCTGAGTGGGTACGTTTTTTCATTTGTTTTCGTCTCCTTGCGCAAGCGGGGGATGGGTTCGGAATCCGCGGGTCGTTTTTCCGGCCAAATCGAGCCCGGCGTGTTGAACCAATAAGAGCGGCAGGCCCAGATCGCGGATGTGCACCAGCAAGCCGTGCAGCGCCGCTTGGTCGATGATTCGTCCGGTCAGCGTGGTAATCGATGGGCCGGAAGGACTTTTGGAGATCACGATCTCCAAGTGGTCGAACCAGTCCGACCAACCGGATTCCAACCGTCCTTGCACCTTGATCGTGTACACCGCTGGCTGGGAAAGGTGGACCTTATGCCGCATCGGACGTCCTTTCCATGAATGCAGATTCCCATTCGACGTCTGGTGAAGGCAGTATGCCATTCCCCGGATTGAATTGTCATCACCCGTGAAGTAGTATTGCCGGTAGTATTTCTTGGAATATTCCGGGAGAATCGGACTCGGCACCTTCGCCGTCGGACCCATACCGCCGGAAAATCCCACGGCGCGCATGCGGTTTTCCGGACCGGGATGCTATGCCACCAGCCCCAGTTCCCGGGCGCGGAGGATCGCCCCGGAGCGGTTGGTCACACCTAATTTTCTGAAAATATGGGTAATGTGTTTTTTTGTTGTGTTCGGCGTGATGACCAACTTCGTCGCGATTTCCGCGTTGGAATTGTCTGAGGCCATCAGCCGCAGCACTTCCAGTTCGCGCCTGGAAAGCGGTTCGGCCAGCGGCTGGGGGCCGTCGGCGGCTCGGTTTTCTTCCTTGGCGCCGGCGGCCAATAGGCGCTCGATGTACGGATCCAGCGCCCCGCTCTTTCCTTCCATATCCTTCAGCAGCTTGTATACCGGCGGACCTTCATTAATGAAGCGGCGAACATAACCGCCCTCCCGGGCAAGGGAAAGCGATTGCCGGAGTGACGCGATGGCCTTTTGAGAATCCCCGTCCGCTTGCCAGGCCAGGGCCTGAAGAAGAAGCAGTTCGATCATCCAGTCGGTCCAACCGGCGGCTTCTGCGGCTTGCAACCGGCGTTCCAGGTATTCCCCGAGGGAGGCCAGATCCGGCAAGCCCAGAATTTTCCTCCGCCCCGAACGGGAGGGGGTGCAGGCGAGGATTATCCGGCACAGGGCAAGCGATTCCAGCCTGGAGCCGTCTTCCAGGCCTTTCCCGAGCGCCCACCCCAACGCCGCGTCCGTTTCGCCCTGCCGGATCCACGTCCGGACGCGATGGAGAATCGAATACTCCATAAGTTGCGGGGTGTTTTTATCCGCCTGCAAAAGCGCGGATGCCGCAGAGGTATCCCCGCGGATTTGCAGGATATCGGCCAGCGCCGCCATTCCTTCGGCCTGCACGTACGTGGCGGGCGCCATTCGCAGCAACCCCAGGCCTTTTTGAATCGATTCCTCGGCCGCAGCCACTTCGTTCCATTCCAATTGAATCTTGCCTAGGTCGACATACAGGAGGCCGGCGTAGGGAATCGGCGGTTCTCCGGGCTGCCCGATCGAATTCAACGCCTCCCGGCAAAGGGCCGCCGCTTCCGGCAACCGGCCCTGAAGGTGGAGAATGCGGAATTGGCCGCTGGCCGATGCGAACGCGTTTAATAAATCACCGCTGGCCTCGCCGATGATCCGGGCTTCGAGGAACGCCCGCTCGGCGGCGGCGGAATCGCCGACCGCAATGTAGTGCAGCCCCGACAAATAATTTAATCCGCTGCGGATCCGGTGATAATTCGAATCGAGGGGAGAGCGATCCGCGGGAGGCAAACCGGCCAGCGCCTGTTGGGCCAACTCGATCACCTTCCGCGGATCTTCGTTGTGCCAGGTGGCCAGAAAAGCTTCCGAAAGGGCGATGAAATTGCGGGTCAACGTCAGATATTCCGGATCCGCGGGTGCGGCGGCCGACGGGGCGATCAGGTTTTGAAAGGCCTGCTTCGCCTGGTCCAGCCAAATTTCCGCGGAGCGAACGACGAAGGGGCGGTGGATGCCCGAATGGGCGATCGTATGCGCATACACGGCGCTCAACAGGGGCCGCGAACGAAGGAAGTCGGCCGGTAAATCCTTCAACCAGATCCGGAGTAGGCTCGATTCGCTGCGGAAGAAAAAGGTTAACGCATGCCGTTCCAGGAGGTCGGCGGCTAGCGGGTGGTCGGGCGCTGCCAGGGAATGGGTGATGGCTTCAAAGAGCAATCCCTCCCGCTCGAACCACAACGCGGCGCGGCGGTATAGGCCGATCCGTTCCGCGGATGATACCTCCTGATTCAACCGGCGGCGAAGCAAATCGGCGAACAACGTATGGTACCGGTACCAATAGCGGCGGTTGTCGAGCGGCAGGAGGAAGAGGTTGGATTCTTCCAGCCGGCGGATCATTCCCTCCCCATCCGGCAGACCGGTGACGGCCTCGCACAATGGGCTGCACAATCGGTCCAGGATGGACGTTTGCAGCAGGAACGTGCGCACCGGGGGCGGTTGCTGATCCAACACTTCTTGGAGCAAGTAATCGACGATGTGGCGGTCGTCACCGGCGAACGCGGCGACGAAGGCATGCCGGTCCGGATGCCGGTGCAGCGTGAGCGCGGCTAGCTGCAGTCCGACGATCCAGCCCTCGGTGAGGTGCGCGAGGCGGGAGATGTCTTCCTCGGGAAGATCCAATTGGTGGACCCGGTTGAGGAAGTCGGCGGTTTCCTCGCAGGTGAACCGCAGGTCCGCCGTACGCGCCTCGGTCAGCTGGCCGTTACTTCGCAGGCGGGCGAGCCGCAAAGGAGGGTCGGCGCGAGTCGTAATGACGATCCGCACATCGGCGGGCAGGCGGTCGATCAGGTAGTTCAGGCCGTAGTGGATCGATTCGGTTTCGATCAGGTGGTAGTCGTCCAGGACCAGGAGGATCGGCCGGGCGGAGCCGGCCAAATCGTTAACCAGTGCGGGGACTCCCAATTCGAGCGGCGGGAGCGTCTGCGTTTCGAAGGCCCAATGCAGGCTGCGGCCGATCCCCGGATCCGCCGTCTGCAGCGCCGTGACCAGGTAGCGCCAGAATCGGAGCGGATCGTTGTCGTCGCGGTCCAGGGAAAGCCAGGCCGCCCCTTGCCCGACGTGGCGAAGCCATTCGGCGACCAAGGTCGTCTTGCCGAATCCGGCCGGGGCGGAAACGAGAATCAACCGTTGGGGGCTTTCCCGCGCGGCGTCCAGCGCCGCAATCAGATGCGGACGCGAAACCAGATTGGACGGCGCCGGGGGAATGTGCAGCTTGGTCGATATCAAGGGGGTCGGCATGGTGCCCATCATATTTTGGGAGATACGGCCTGTCAAACCTGGACAAACGTGCAGGATGGCATAAATCCATTCGCGGGCGGGATGGCTGGGAAATCCCCGAAGCGGATGGAAGATGCGCTGTTTGCCGAATAGAGATAACTTCCAGCGGAAAAGCTACGGGGTTTTGTACCCAAGGCGTCGGCGGATTCGGCTTGCGGCTCCGGGATGAAGTCCCGATCCTCGGAATCGACGACATCCTGCAGGCTTTATCGGCCCGGCCGTCGCCGGCGGCGGTGGACCGGCCGCCGGAAAAAATGGGGCGCTTCGCGGCGCAGATGCGGATGGAACCGTTCCCAAAGCAGGAGATGTGGAATCGTCCGCGGACCGGATTACCAGCGCGTTCTGCCTAACGGCGGTTCCGGTGGCTGGAGAAATTCACTCGGCAGAATTAGAAAAAATACCACCATTAATACCACCCGGGGGTGACGACAATACCACCCGTTGGCTAGCATACTATCCGCAGATCGCTTCCGGGATGGACCATGCGGCTATTGGAATGACGGCACGCGGCCGCACGAATGCGGGCAAGGTGGCTCGATGCAAAATCCTGTAAATTTTCCTAAAAAAATTTTCAGTTTTCAGCTTACAACGAAGACCCCGTTGGCTATGATGAGACCCATGAAGCCGCTGGCCGTCAATCGTTTCTCGAAGGTTCTTCTGATGGAAAAAAAGGTTCTCTCTGGTCCCCTCCGCAGATCAATGCCTGGCCGGAGCCCGTTTCATTCTGGTTTTTTGATAATGCCGGTGCGCTTTCGCACGGTTGCCGCAAATTTTCATTGTGCACCATTTCCGCGACCCGTTGCGGGTCCGGTCGTAGAACAGCCATCCACAGCCGGCGCATTTGCGGATCCGGTCGAGTTTGCCCGAAACGAGCAAATCCGCCGCGGACCGCAGGGCTTCACAGTGAACCCGCAGGACTGGGTCTTCGGCGGTGCAGGCGAGCCGGTATCCGCGGCCGGCGCGGACGATCGAGAATTCGGCGGCCGTCTCCCGAAGGAAATCGTCCAGGGCGGCCAAATCAGAAAGAGCGGGAAGCTTGGAGTATGCGAAAGCATTAAAGATCCGGAACATCAATTCCCGCGCCGAATGGAGTTTTTCCAGGGGAAAAAAGGCGTTCCTCGCTTCCTCATTGTTTTTTTTCGGGAGGGTGCCTTTGGCTTTTCCCCATTCCACCACGGAATTGCGGTCGGCAAAGAAATCGAACTGCGCCGGTTGGTTCCGATGGTCGTACGTATTGCAGAAATCAAGGCAATAAACCCCGCCTTTGAAAAAATTTTGGCCGAATTTCATAGGATATATCCCAATTATACATCCAAAAACCGGATGACATCGATATGCACAATTGTAACCAATAAGAGCTGATTGACAAGTTAGGGAAATTAACGATATAACCTATAAAAATAAAAACGGTGGTTAGAACTTCTTTGACCCGTCCGCCGGCGATCCGGCGACCGGAACCCTTGCGGATCGGCGCGTGAACGCCGAGTCGGATTGTCGCCCTTCCGGCCGCCGGTTCGGAAGGAGGACGGGTCGGATGTGCGCCGCGATTCGGTTTTCGGGCTCCGTCGGGAGATCGCGGATATGGAAAGGAGGTGCGACCGTAGAAAAAAATTGATCGAAGCGTCGGAACGTTATCCGTACCCAACAAAAACAGGAGAGAATGCAATGCCCCGTAAATTGTTCGTTTTCCTCAGCCTCGCGCTGGTCGTCGCTTCGATGCTGACCGCCTGTGCGACGCCGGCGGCGCCCGCCACCGAAGTGGCGAAGCCGACCGAGAAACCGGGCGCCAATCCGGAGCCGACGGTATTGCCCAGCGAGCCGGTGACGATCGAATGGTGGCATATCCAAACCGTCGATCCCGGCTTGACCAAGTGGCAGGAATACGCCGATGCCTACATGGGATTGCACCCGAACGTCACCATCAACATCACGGTGCTGGAGAACCAGGCCTTCAAAGACAAGCTCACCACCGTGATGCAGTCCGGGAATCCGCCCGACATCTTCCAGAGCTGGGGCGGCGGAACGATGAAAGCCTACACCGAAGCCGGCATGACTCTGGACATCACGCCGGACCTGGACGCGGACGGCGGCGCGTGGCGCAACACGTTCGCGCCGGGAGCGCTGGCGGTCTACAGCAAGGACGGGAAGAACTACGGCGTGCCGTGGGACATGGGCATGGTCGGCGTTTGGTACAACAAGGATCTTTTCGCGCAGGCGGGGATCAGCGAAGCGCCGACGACCTGGACCGCCTTCCTGGAAGACGCAGCGAAGCTGAAAGCGGCCGGGATCGTTCCGATCGCCCTGGGCGAAAAGGACAGCTGGACGGGAATGCACATCTGGGCCTATCTGGCAATCCGCCTGGCGGGCCAGGCCGGTCTGGAAGCGGCGATCTCCCGCACGGGCGCCTTCACCGACGCTCCGTTTGTGCAAGCCGGGTACAAGCTGCAGGAGCTGATCGCGACCGATCCGTTCCAGCCGGGTTACCTGGGCGACAACCACGATGCGATGCAGGGTCATTTCGGCAACGGCGAATGCGCGATGGAGATCTCCGGGCAGTGGGCGCCGACCGTTCAGGCCGCGCAAAGCGCCGATAAGAAGGGCGTCCCCAATCTCGGCATCTTCGCCTTCCCGGCCGTGGAAGGCGGAGCCGGTGACGTCACCGATGTCATGGGCGGCGGAAACGGGTTCGCGATCGGCAAGGACGCGCCGCCGGAAGCGGTCGACTTTGTCAAGTTCCTGACCACGGCGGAGAAGCAGGCCGAGCTCGCCGGTTTGGGTCTGCTGATCCCGACGGTCAAGGGCGGCGAGGCCGGGTTGACCGATCCCAACATGGTTGCGGTGCAGGCGATGTTCGCCAACGCAAAATACTTCGCGCAGTACCTCGACCAGGCGCTGACCCCGGCGATGGGCGACGTGATCAACGCCGGCGTCCAGGATATCTTCACCGGAGTCAAGACGCCGGAAGAACTGGCGCAAGCCATCGAAGATATCGCGCAGACGGAACTGTAGTGTCCGGAAAGTCGGTTCGGAGTTAGCGGAAAAGCGGGGTGCGGGGATCGGTCGAGATCCCCGCACCCCGCAAAGCGGGAAAGGAGTTCCAGCATGGACGGCGCGGTTACCCGGGAGAGTCCCCTGAAAAACGGCTTCTCCTCGTTACTCACCCAAAAGCTGCAGAACAACCTGACGATCCTGTTGTTCCTGCTGCCGGCGTTCATCTTTTTCTTCGTGTTTCAGGTGTATCCGATTCTCGAATCCGTCTATTACAGCCTGTTCAACTGGACCGGTTTCGGTCCGGCGACCAAGTTCATCGGTTTGAACAATTACCAGCAGATCCTGGCCGACGAAGTGTTCCACAAGGCGCTCGGCAACGCACTGTTGCTGATTTTCCTTTCGCTGGCGATTCAACTGCCGTTGGCGCTCGCCCTGGCGATCATGGTCGGGCGCGACCTTCCCGGGCGGGCGGTTTACCGGACGATCTTCTTCATGCCCTACGTGGTCTCCGAAGTGATCACCGGGATTATGTGGCTGAACCTGTTCAACGCGGATCCGTCGAAAGGGCTGATCAATGCGGTGCTGACGCTGATCCCCGGAGCGCAAGCCCAAGCCTGGCTGGGCGATACGCGGCTGGTGTTTCCGTGCCTGTTTGTGGTGCTGACGTGGAAGTGGTTCGGCTTGCACATGCTGCTGCTCCTGGCGGGGCTGCAGGGGATTCCGGTGGAAGTGGAGGAGGCGGCGCGGATCGACGGGGCGAACACGGGACAGTTGATCTGGAACATCACCATTCCGATGCTCCGCAACGCCATCCAGACGACGGCGTATCTTTCGGTGTTGGGGTCGATTCAGCAATTCATCCTGGTGTGGGTCATGACCCAGGGCGGGCCGTCGTCGGCGAGCGAGATGTTGGCGACGTATCTGTACCGGTTCAGTTTCAAGCGGTTTTGGCTGGGGTACGGCTCCGCGGTGGCGCTGGTGATGCTGGTGATCGCGCTGACGTTCTCCATCGCGTACAACCACTTTGTGCGGACTCCGGAATATCTGACCAATGAATAGCCTAGAAAGGATTCCCCCCATGATGGAGACCCATCGCTCCGCAAGCCGGCCGTGGCGGAAGGTCCTGACGCGGAGCGTCCAATATGCCGTCCTGACCGGATTGGCGTTCCTGGTCGTCGTCCCGGTGGTGATGCTGGCGTTCAGCGGGCTCAAATCGCGCGGCGAGGCCTTCATGCACCCCTACGCCCCGCCCATCCCTCCGGATTGGACCAACGTCGTCGAAATCCTCGGCGGGAGCGCGTTTTGGACGATGCTGCGCAACAGCACCGTGGTGATGGCGGCGGCCACCTTCGGCGTGCTTGTGGTCAGCAGCCTGGCGGCGTTCGTATTCGCGCGGATGACGTTCAGGCGCAAGCCGATCGCCTTCAACCTGCTGATGCTCGGGCTGATGTTCCCGATCAACATCGCCATCCTGCCGGTCTACCTGCTGATCCGGCAGTTGGACCTCACCAACCACCTCGCGGCGGTGATCCTGGTGCAGATCGCCTTCAACATTTCCGGGAACATCATGATCCTGCGCAGCTTCTTTGCCACCGTCCCCTTCGAACTGCAGGACGCGTCGGCGATCGACGGCTGCACCACGTTCGATTTTTATTGGCGCATCCTGTTGCCGATCGCGCGTCCGGCGCTCTCGGCGGTGGCGGCGCTGACGATGATCATCAGCTGGAACGACTTGCTGGTTCCGCTGGTGATGATCGACGAGGAAACGCTGTGGACGCTGCCCCTCGGGACGATGCAATTCCAGGGGCAGTACGGGATGGATTTTGCCAAAATCTCGGCGTTCACCGCATTGACGATCCTGCCGACGATCCTGTTTTATCTACTGGCTGAAAGGCAGATCGTCGCCGGCATGGCTTCGGGAGCCGTGAAGGGGTAACCCGGTTCCGGAGACGGTATCCGAGGTTCGACGCACGGGATCCACCCTGGGCATCGTCTCACTCCTTCTTTGCGCGTGCGGAACCGGGCTGTGAACCCGGTTCCGCACGTGGAGGCGGGTATGGTGGAAAACCTTGGCATAATCCGCCCCGGCGGCAAGGCCGCTGTCGGGTGTTTCATGCAGCCGGTGACCGAATCGCTGATCATCGAAGATCCAGACCGCTACCCCGGCTACCGGCTGGCGCTTTGGCACAACCCGGTCGAGGATTTTTACCCACAGCGCGGTTTGGGGGATCGCTTCCGGATCGTCCTGGTCGAGGAGGGATCCGGCGTCCTGCGCGTCGGCGGTTGGCGGGGAGCCGTCACCGCTCCCGCGGTCCTGTGCGTGAACGAGTTGGAGCCGCTGGAGGCCGCCGAGCGGCGCGGGTTGAGGGGGCAATCCATGTACTTTCATCCGTCGGCGGTCAATGCCGCGTTTACGTTCAACAACATCCGCGAGGGGAGAAACGGGCTTTCCGTAACCGAAATTCAAGACCGGGTGTGGTTTTTCCCCTTCCTTTCCCGGAATCCGGGGCGCTTCCGGCCGATCTCCGTCGGACCGGCGACCGCCCGCCGGATGGCGGACCTGATGACCGCCGTCGGCGGAATTCTCCGCGCCCGGGACGATCCCGGCTGGCCTTGCCGGAGCCGCTCCTTTTTCATCGAACTGCTGATCCTTATCGCCCGGGCGTTTGAAAATCCCGATTTGCGGGATTCGGATTCGCTGGCGGAACCCGCGGCGGTGACGGAAGCAGTCATCATGTACCTGCACGCCAACTACCACCGCAAAATCACGCTGGCCGGACTCAGCCGCCACTTCCACACCAACCGCACGACGCTGGCCGACCAATTCCACAAGGCCACGGGGCAGTCGGTGATCGGCTACCTCCGGAGGTTGCGGATGGACGTGGCGGCGTCGATCCTCCGGGATACCGAACTCAATCTGGGCGAGGTCATGCGGCGCATCGGCTTCCGCGACAACACCCATTTCGGGCGGACGTTCCGCCGCTACAACGGTTGCACGCCGAGCCAGTACCGCAGGAAGAGCTGTGGTATGCCGCGCAGGCAAACGCATTCCCAGACCCCCGAGGACGACGGCGGCGGGGACGGATCTCGAACCTCTTGAATCCCGTCTCCAGCCGGGCGCGGAAAAAGTCGGGCGCGCCGCGGAATCGCCCGCATCGCCCGTCTCCGGCTTGGCAACCGCGCCGGGACGGGCGCACAGCGGGGGCTTTCCCGTGATGAGGCCGGGGAAACAAATCGGCGCCGGATCCTCCGCCCCGGACCGGGCTCGGTCGCCTTGGAAGAATAATTCTACCGATACCGAAAAAACAGCCTCTCCCGCCTGCCGCCGTCTGGGACGCCTCTGGGAACGACCTAACCGGGGCGGGCGGCCGTTTTTCCCCCAACTTATCCAAACCATTCATAACCGCACGGCCCCGCGCCAAGCCCTATAGTATGGTCACCGAGCGGAGCCAGTATGGCCGATTTTTGGGTCCTCATTGTCGACGACGAAGACGGCGTTCTGTCCGTCCTGAAGAACAGCCTGCGCAAGCTGGGCGACCAGTTCCGAGTCTCCACCGCCTCCGGCGGCGAGGAGGCGATGGACATGCTCATCCAGCGCAAGTACGACTTGGTCGTGACGGATTACAAAATGGCCGGGATGAACGGCTTGGAGTTGTTGGAGAAGATCCATGCGGTCCATCCGAAAACCCGGGTGATCCTGATGACGGCCTACGGCAGTGCCGCGGTGGAATCCGAGGCTTCGCGCCTGCAGGCTTACCGCTACCTGCCCAAGCCGCTGGAGATCGATGCCTTCCGCCAGATCGTCCGCGAGGCGGCGGGCGACGCGCTGCCTGAATCTTCCGGGATCCTCGTCCTTTCGGAGAAGGATTACCGCGAGGTCGACCGCGTCCTCTGCCAACTGCAGGGCGACGTCGCCGCGCGCTGCATCCTGCTGGCCGACAGCGAAGGGCGCTGCTTGGCCCGGGCCGGCAACGTGGAAAACTTCGACCTGACTCAGCTCGCCTCGCTGTTGGGCGGAAGCATGACCACCCTCGGCGAAGCCGGCAAGGCGGTGGATCCGAGCGACGGCGGAGTCAACCTCGCCTTCCGCGAAGGCAAACAGCAGGATCTGTACGCCGTCAACGTCGGCTCTTTTCTGCTGGTGATCGTCATCGACCGCGGCCCCTTCAGCACCCGTCTGGGATCGGTCTGGTACAGCGCCCAGAAGGCGGTCGTGGACCTGCGCGAGAAGTTCCGCACGGCGGACATGCGCACGACGGAAAAAACCATCGGGCAGGATATGGAGCAGGCGCTGTACGGCGAATTGCAGAAGATTTTCGTGGAGGCCGGGCCGGCCGGCCGGGCTTCCACGGCGGATAAGACCCGGCCTTCGGGCGGCAAGCCCGACCATCCGGCGCTGCTGACGTACGAAGAAGCGGTCCGGGATGGCATCATTCCCGACGCGTGATCCGGGCGGCGGGAAACGGAAGGCGCATTATGAACGCACAAGCACGGAATTCGGCGGATTTCCCGGTCGACGTCATCCTGTATCCGGGGCATGACCAGGCAATCCGCCAGGTCCTTGAAGAACTGGCGCAGAAATGCCCGGCGCAATTCATCCTGCTGTCCGGGATCAGCGGCCAGCCGATCGCCTGCGAGGGGGAAAAGGGCGAGACCAATCTCTCGGCCCTGGGAGCCCTGCTGGCCGGCGACCTGGCGGCCAGCCAGGAGATCGCCCGCCAGACGGGCCAATACCAATCGTACCAAATGATTCTCCGCGAGGGGCGGCAGTCGACCATTTTCCTCTCCGAGGCCGGGCCCTACATGATCCTGTTCGTCCGCGTCGATCACCAGGTTCCTCTGGGCTGGGCGCGGATCCTGATCCTGGAGACCTGCCGCCAGCTGGCCGACATCGCCTCCGCCCGGCCGGACGAACTGGGCAGCCTGGAACTCGGATTGCACGAAGACCGCCTTCCGGCGCAGATCGGGGACCGGCTGGATTCGATCTGGAGTGGATAGCCATGCAGATCAACTGGCAGCTTCGCGAATTGAACCTGAAGATCGTCTACTACGGGCCGGCGCTGAGCGGGAAGACCACCAACCTCGAGCAGATCCACGCCCGGGTCGATCCGACCCACCGCAGCGACCTCATCTCCCTGAAAACGCACGAGGACCGCACGCTGTTCTTCGATTTCCTCGAGCTCGAATTGGGGCGGATCAACAACCTCACTCCGAAGATCCACCTCTACACGGTCCCGGGCCAAAGTTATTACGAGGCCAGCCGCAAGCTGGTGTTGCGCGGAGCGGACGGGGTGGTGTTCGTCGCCGATTCGTCGCCGGAATCCATGCACGCCAACAAGCTTTCCTGGGGCGACATGAACACCCACCTGGCATCGCACGGCTTGGCCCTCGAGCGGCTTCCGGTCGTCCTGCAGTGCAACAAACAGGACCTGCGCTACGCCGTCGACCCCGAGACGATGAAAAACCTGCTGAACCTCTACAACGTCCCCACCGTTCCGGCCGCCGCGATCCGCGGCGACGGCGTGCTCGACACGCTCAAACTGATCACCCGCGGCGTGCTCACCCGCATGCAGCAGGCCCAGCCGGCCTGCGTTTGAGGGAGGAGAGGAGGGAGATGGCGCAGCTTTCCGGTTCGGAACAGATGAACGGCCTGCTCCAACGCATGAACCAGGAGGGGGGATTTCCGATTTCGGTGCTTTCCGATTCGCAAGGATTGACGATCGCGTTCGCCGCCGAGGCGGACCGCGATCCGGAGCGTCAATCGGCGGCGGTCGCCTATATGCAAAAAGCCGCGGCTCTGGTCGGTCGGCAGCTCGGGATGACCGAGCCGGACGAAATCAGCTTCTACGATTCAGCCGGCCTGCGGCTGGTCTGCCGGCCGTTCGACATGGACGAATATCGGCTGATCCTTGCGGTGCTGGTTCCCGGCCGCGACCGCGCCTACCGCCGGGCGACCAATCTCGCGATGCAGGAAGTCCGCCGAATTTGGTCGACCTCTTGGAAAGGATGATTATGGGCATCCAGGGCAACCTTCGGGACATGGCGCTGGCCGATCTGATCCAGCATACTTGCCAGGACCGCAAAACCGCGGAACTGTCGATCCAGCGCGCGGGCCACAAGGCATCGCTGTTTTTCAAGGGCGGAAAACTGGTCCACGCGCAATCCGGAAGCGAAACCGGCGAGGAGGTGGTCTACCGGCTGCTGCAATGGGAAGAGGGTGTGTTTAATCTGGAGAACGGCATTGAGCCGCCAGCCACATCCATTCAACGCGAATGGTCGAGTCTGCTTCTCGAAGGTGCGCGGCGGCTGGATGAATCCGGTCAGAAACCGCAATTAAAACCGGACGACCGGTCATTCCCGGCGGGCTCTTCCATGCCGGCGACGTCCGCCGCTCCATCCGACCCACTGGTTCCTACGGAGGTAAAACCGATGGTCAATTTCGAGCAAATCCTGGGTGAAATGGGCGCCGAAGTCACGGGATATCTCGGAAGCGCCTTAATCGGCACCGACGGCATCCCGATCGCCGCGCATCCGCCGATGCCCAAATTCGATGTGCGTTCTATGGGGCCGGGCGGACCGCCACCCGGCATGGGCCCTGGCGGGCCGGGCGGACCGGGTGGACCGCCACCCGGCATGAAACCCGGCACATTTCCTCCGGGTATGGGACCCGGCGGACCGGGCGGACCGCCACCCGGAATGGGTCCCGGTGGACCGGGCGGACCGCCTCCGGGCATGGGTCCCGGCGGGCCGGGGAAACTGCCGCCGAGCATGGCCGGCGCCAAATCTCCAATGGAGATGGCGGAAGTCATCTCGGCCCAAATGACCATGCTGCTCAAATTGGTGGAAACGACTTCCAGCAAGATCAACCTTGGGGAGATCGAAGACAACCTGACGACGACGGATTTCGCCTACGTCCTGATGCGCTTTCTCCCCGGCCGCAAATACTATCTCGGTCTGACGGTGGACCGCCGCGCCGGAAACCTCGGCAATATGCGTCTGATCACCAAGATGTACGCCAACCGGATTGCGACGCTCTTCCCGAGCGGATAAGCCGGCGGAGCAAAGGAGAATCCCCATGGCTAAATTAGACCAATTATTGCAGCAATTCCGCGGCGAACTGGGAGCCGATTTCATCTCCGCCGACGTGGTCGGCATGGACGGGCTTTCGATCGCCGGGGGATCGATGGATCCGGCGTTTAATTCCTCCGAAGCCAGCGCGCGCGTCGCGATGGTGATGAAACTGGCGGGCAACGTCACCACCAAAGTGGGCATGGGGGTGGTCGACGACAACCTGGTGACCACGGACCGAAGCTACATGCTTACCCGTTTCCTGGGGGACGGGTCGTACTTCTTCAACGTGGCGGTCACCCGCAACGCCATTCTCGGGAGCGTGCGGCTGATGATGAACGAATACGCGCCCCAGTTGTGGGAAGCGATTCCGCGCTGATCCCGCCGAATCCATCCAAAGGAGAAAAACATGGCCACCGATCCGCAGAAAATGGAGAACCGCGCCCGACTGTGGGGCATGACCGTCACCGGGATGACATTGGGCATCTGGGGCATGGTGGAGGAATCCGCAACCTCGCTCGCGCCGCAGGTCGGATCGCAGATTTTGGAAATGATCGAAACGGTCCTTGACAGGAAGATCGACGCCGGCAAGCCCGACGAAGCCGTCCGCCAGCTGGGAAAGCTGTTCGTCGAAGACATCGGCTACGCGGCCGATTTCAAGGTCGAGGCGGCCGACAAGCAGATCCGCGCTTCGTTTTCGAAGGCGGTGAGCGTGCCGGAGTTTGCACTCCTGCAGAAGAAGGGAGTGCAGAAGCTGTTTTCGCATCCGTTCATGTCCGCCGGCGTGGCCGTATTGGCGCGCATGGGGCAGAAGGCCCGCTGGTCGGTGGAAGTCGATCCGGCCGCCGGCAACGAAACCGTGACCTTCGATTTACTGTAGAGCGCCGGGGATGCCCTCCTCCATCCGATCGCAAAGGGCTTCACCGCCGCCCTTAATCCCTGCCCCGACCCCTCCCCCTGCTCATGACAACCGTCAGGAGAAGGGGGAGGGGCGAGATGAGCGAGGATGACGGCCGTGGCCGGTGAATCGATCCTGATCGTCGACGACAGCCGCGACATCCGGATCCTGCTGGAAGAGGACATCCTTCCGGCGATGGGCTTTCGAGTCGCCTCGGCCGGGGACGGGCAGGCGGGTTTGGAAATGGCCGAACGCTTCCGGCCGGACCTGATCCTGCTCGATATGAACATGCCGCGCATGTCGGGGCTGGAGATGCTCGCCGAACTGCGCCGGCGCCGGTCCACCGCCCCGGCGATCCTGATGACCGCCTACGGCTCCGAACACGTCGCCATCGAAGCGTTCCGCCTGGGCGTGCGGGATTACCTCGTCAAGCCCTTCACCCACGACGAGATCCTGGCCTCGATCGACCGGGCGCTGAACGAATTGCGCCTGGCCCGGGCTCAGGAGGAGCTCAACCGGAACCTGATGACCGCCGAGATCGTCCGCATCACGGTGGTCACGCTTTCCCATTATCTTAACAACCACCTGACCACGCTCAAGGGCGGCCTGACCCTGCTCTCGGAATCGCTGGCCGAAAAGGCACCGGATCCCTACCTGATGGAAATCCTGCGCTCCAGCCGCAAAAGCGCCCTGAGCATCCAGTCGGTGATGAAAGTGCTGTTGGATTCGACCGGCGTCCGACTGTGCGACTACACCGATACGACAAAGATGATGGACATCGAATCGGCCTTGCGCGAGGAGCTGAGCCGCCAGGGGGAATTCGCCGAACCGGAGGGATGGAACGCGCTTCAGCCGCACACCTGAAAGGAAGGCCGCGGTGCCAAAAAGCGTACGGCGCGGACAGGTGAAGAAGAATCGGCCCCGGGAGAAGCTTCCGGACATCCCCATCCCGCTGTGGGTGGAGGATTGCTCCCTGGTGAGGAAGCGCCTGGCCTCCCTGCGCGCCTCCGGCGCCGCCGCCGACTGGCGGGCCTATTTGGAAAGCCACCCGGAGGAGGTTCATGCCTGCCTTTCCCTGGTCCGGGTTCGAGATGCGAATCCGGCGGCCTTGGAACTCTTCCAGTACGAAAAGAAGGAAGCCTTCCTGAAGAATCCCCCCCTCCCGCTGGAAAAGAATTGGCGCAATGTGCTTCGGGAAGAATTGATTGCCCTGGCCGAGGGCCGCCGGAAGCACGAATCCGAATTGGAAATAAGGACCTTCGACGGGGAGGGGATCGCCATCCGGCGGCGGGTCTTCCTCGCCCGCGGCGCCGAATTCGATTGGTCGCGGCTGATCGTCGCCCCGGTGGACATCAGCGGGTTGAAAAAGGCCGAAGCCCGTTTGTTGACGGAGGTGGAATGGGGGAGCCTCCTGCTCGACCAGTACGAAGCCTCCTCGCGGCTATCGGAGCGGGAGCTGTTCGACCACGTGCTGAGGCAAGCGGTGCGGTTCACCGACAGCCTGGTCGGATTCTTTTATCTGCTTACCGAGGACCGTACAGCGGTGGTGCTGAAATCGTGGGTCGGGGAGTTGGCGGTCGACCTGACGGGGGAAGAGGATCTTCCGATCCCGATCGACCGGGCGGGAAATTGGACGGATTGCATCCGGCTGAAGCGGCCGGTGATCACCCGCAACAGCCCGGCGTGGCAATGCCTGCAGGGGATGCCCGACAGCATCGCCCCCATCCGGCGCCTGCTCAGCGTTCCGGTGCTGGACGGGCGGGACGTGGTGTGCGTGCTGGGGGTCGGCAACAAGGAAAGCCCATACAACGCGCAGGATATGGCCCACATCCAGTTGGTGGCCTACGGCCTGCACCGGATTCTGAAACAGCGCCGGGCGGTGGAAGCCCTGACTCAATCCGAAGAGTTGTTCCGCCAGCTAACCAAGCAGTTTCCCGTTCCGGTGGCGGTTTTTCACGAGCGCGGCCGGACGGAATTCTTTAACGAGCGGTTCCAATCGGTTTTCGGGTACGGCCTGGAGGATCTTCCGGACAGCGGCGCCTTCTGGGCCCGCCTGCTCCCCGACGAGCGCCGGCGCCGGGGGGCGCTGGAAATCTGGCAGGCGGCCGAGGAGCTGGCGGAGCGGGACCATGCCGACGCGGCCTTCAACGACCTGCGGATGACGAGCAGGGATGGGCGCGAGATCATCGTCGACCTCCTGGGGACCAGGATTCACGGCAAGCGCCTGCTTCTGCTGAACGACGTCACCGAGCACAAACGCGCCGAGGAGGAAACCCTGCGGCGGAACGAGGAGTTGGAGATCCTGGCGAAGATCTCCACCGCGATGCGCGCCGCGCAAAGCCGTTCGGAAATCTATTCGGTCCTGGTCAACCAGTTGGCGGTTCTGATGCAGGCGGAGGGCGCGGCGGTCGCGCTGCGCGATTTCGAAAACGGCGGAAGCGTGGTGGAGTTGGGAATCCAAAAGTGGGAGGAGCTCACCGGGCTGCGGCTATCGGTGGAGGAGGAACAGGGCCATACCGGTCCGACGGCCAACCCGGTGTGGAGGAAGAACGGCGATCCCGAATCCGACGCGCTCGGCTTGAAATTGACGCACGGATTGTCGGCCGTCGCCCACGCGCCGCTGATCGCCAACGGCAAGGTCATCGGAACGGTTTGGATCGGCCGTTCGAGCCCGATCGGCGATCACGACATCCGCCTGCTGACCGCGATCGGGGAGATGACCGCCACCGCCATCCAGCGCCAATCCCTGCACGAGGACCTGCAGATCCAATTAAACGCCCTGCGCCAGGCGCAGGCCCGGCTGGTGCAGACGGAGAAGCTGGCTGCCATCGGCCAGCTGGCGGCGGGAATCGCCCACGAACTGAACAACCCGCTCACCTCGGTGGTGCTCTACTCCCAGTTGGTTCAGCAGGAAAAGCTCGATCGGTCGGTCCAGGGGAACCTGGATAAGGTGGTGGCCGAAGCCCTGCGCGCCGGGAAGATCGTCCGCGGCCTGCTGGATTTCGCCCGCCAGCGGCCGATCCACCGCGGGCCGGTTCAGGTGAACGAGGCGCTGCGCAACAGCCTCGACCTGATCTCCTACGAGCTCGAGGCCGACGGAATCCGGGTGGAACGGAAACTCGCCTCCGGCCTGCCGACGATCACCGCCGACCTGTACCAACTGACCCAAGTGTTCATCAATTTGATCCAAAACGCGATCCAAGCCATGCGGCAAGTTCCGGGGCGGCGGGCCCTCACTGTCACCACCGAGTGCGGCCCTTCCATTTATTACCTGCCCGGCGCCGAACCGAAGCCCATGGTGCGGGTTTCCTTTAAAGATACCGGCCCCGGGATCCCGGAGGAGAACCTGACGCGGATATTCGATCCGTTCTTCACCACCAAGGCCGAAGGCACCGGAACCGGATTGGGGCTTTCCATCTGCCACGGGATCGTCGGCGAACACGACGGCCACATCTGGGCTGAGAGCACCGTGGGAAAGGGGACGGCTTTCATCGTCGAATTGCCGGTCGCCTCCGCGGCCGAGGAAAAGCGGTCCGCCAAGGAAGAGCGGCCGCCGGCGGAATCCGCCGCCGGACAATCCCGGGTGCTGATCATCGACGACGAGCCGAACGTCCAGGATGTGCTGGCCAAAACCCTGTCCGGACGCGGATATATGGTGGAGACGGCGATGAACGGCGAGGAAGGGCTGAACTGCCTGGCGCAATCCGCATTCGACGTGATCCTGTGCGATTTCCGGATGCCCAATTTTTCCGGAATGGATTTCTACCGCCGGATCCAGGCGGAGATGCCGCATCTGGCCCCGCGAATTATCTTCATCACGGGCGATACGGCCAACCTGGTCACCCGCCGGTTCATCGAGGAGAACAATCTGACCATCCTGGAGAAGCCCTTCGAGTTGAACGACCTGCTCCAGGTCATCCGCCTGGTTTGCGAAAAAGCCCTCGGCTAAGAAGCCAGGGGATGCCGGGGGAAAGCCCCCCAATCCGCATCGCCTGGAAAGGAGCCCGCCACATGCCCAGATCCTCCCGGACCGAACAAATGTCGTTCGAGCAACTGGATGGGTACCCGAAACCCGCCAGCCTCCCGCCCTTGGACACCCTGGAGAATTACGTTCGCGAATATTCCGAGATGGCGCATGTGCCGCAGGCCGCCGCACGGTTCCTGTTCGGCGTCTCCGGGTTCACCCGGACCCTCCATCGGTTGCGGCAGGATGCCGCGTACTACGAAAGAGTCCTGCGCGACGTTCCGGCGAGGATGATGGTGTCGAACGCCATCATGTTCAGCGCAACCGCGGTCCTCGCCGACGAGCAGCCGGCGCCGGACCCGATCGACCGGGCGGCGCGCCTGCTGGCGGCTTCCCGGTCGTTCTATGCGGATCTGATCGGCGCAAAATTCCCCCTGGATACGTTCCACGGCGAGCCGATGGAGATGGGCCAATACCGAAACCTGTTCTCCACCTGCAATTACCCGAGCGGGGCTTGCATGGGGATTTACAAATCCGTGGAGGATTCCTACGCGGTTGTGGCCGCGGGGGGGAATTTCTACAAGCTCGCGCTTCCTCCGATCGGAACGCCCGCGGATGTGCCGTCGCTGCGGGCTGCCCTGGAGGCGCTCGCCGCGGATGCCCGCGGCCGGCCGCAAACCGTGTCGCCCGGACCGTTCAGCGCGGCCGCGCCGGCCCAGCGGGCGGCGGGGTTCACCCTGCTGCGGTTGGATCCGCGCAACCGCGAATCCCTCGAGGCCCTGGCCAATGCCTTCCTCGTCTTGTGCCTCGACCTCGACGACCGTCCCGCCGACGAGGAGCAAGCCTGCCGGTTGGCGCAATGCCGGAACCGGGAAAACCGGTGGTATTTGGCGAGCACGCAAATCGTGGTGTTCGGGAACGGCAAAGCCTCGATCGTGTTTTCCTACATCTGCGGAATCGACGGCAACGTCATGACCCGCTTCAGTTCGGAGGTCCGCCGGTCGTCGCTGCTGTTGAAGGAATCGGCCTCCAGGCGCAAAAAAAGCCCGCGGCCGGACGTGCAGCGCCTGCCGTTTTCGGTCCCGGCCGGATTGGCGCGCTGGGCGGATTCCTCCTGCCGCTATATGCTCACCGACGAGCGAGTCCTCTTCCGGATCCGCGACTGGGGCGGGCGGGAGCTCATCCGCCGCGGGCTGCGACTGGATTCGGTGTTCAACATCGCGATGATGATGGCCGAGGAGCAGTTGCTGGGCAGGCCCCCCGTGCACGTCGAGCTCCTGACGATGGCCAAGTACCGTTACCGGGGTTTGGGCGACGCCACCCCATGGTCCCCGGCGGTCAGCAGGTTGGTGGATCCCGCCTGCGATGCGGACCTCGGCCGGGCGGCGGTCGAAACCCTGCGCGAGGCGCTGGAAGCCCATCATCAGGCGATTCGCGCCGGCCGGGAGCGGTTCAACCTGAGCGATCTGATGTCCCTGCATTTGGCGCTCGCCGCTCCCTGGCGGATGCCGGCGAGCATGATCCTGCTGATGAAATACATGTCGTCGATCGACGTGATTGTCTCCTTTCCCCATCCGAGCGAGGATGTCGCCGTCGTGGGGCGGATCGGAATCCGCCTGCTGACCCGGCTCTTCTCGCTGCATTACGAAACCAGCCCCGAGTCGGTCTCCGTGGCCTTCATGCCGGCGCAATCCCGTCCCGTTCCGGCGCAGAAGGCCTGGGCGGCGTTGGAGGAAGCGTTGCGCAAGATCGTCCGCATCGGCCGGCTGCTTCCGGAAATCGAGGGCGCTCCGCTGATCCGGATCGAAAAAGGGCCGCAGCCCTCGGCCGTCAAACATCCGGACGGAACGCCCGTATCGTGAAGCCGGTCCCGCCGCCGCATCCGTTCCCTGGAGGGGCAGCATGAGCCCGAACCCGTCCTCGCCCTGGCCCCGCGAATACCGGCGCAACCTCCGGCGAAAACGCTCCTACCGGTTCGCCGCGCTCACCTGGGGGACGCGCGGCGACGTCAAACCGTTCGCCGCGCTCGGCGCGGAACTCGTCCGCCGCGGCCACCGGATGGTGATCGCGGCGCGCGAGCCGTACCGCGCCCTGATCGAGGAACAGGGGATGGAATTCTGGACGATGCCCGACGACGGCACCGAGCGGCTGATGCAGGCGCTGGCGGACAGCACCGCCATGCTTTCGGCGCTCGCGCTCTGCACATCCTATTCGCGCGGCCTCAGCGCCGTCCAATTCCGGAAGTTCTGGGAGGCGACCGAGGGCGCGGACGCGGTCCTGACCAAATCGGTCTCCACCATGCCCGCCCTGCATATCGCCGAACGCCGGGGGGTGCCGCTGTTCCTGTGGCACAACGATCCGGGCTTCCTGCCCACGGAAAGCTATTGCCTGGTCGGCGACAAGCTGGAGGATAAAGGCAAAAGATTCAACCGGTTCATGGGGCGGTTTATGCTGATCCCGATGGGGTATTCCATCTGGGATCAGGTGAACCGGTGGCGCCTGCGGCAGCGCATGCCGCTGGATGTTTTCTCCAAGTGGAGCGATCCCGGCTATTTCCGGCGGTTCCCAACCTTCATCACCTGGAGCCCGCACCTGTTGGAGAGGCCGCCGGATTGGCCGGAATGGTTTGTCCAGACCGGATACCTGCGGATGCCCTGGAAAGAATCCATCGGAAAGCGGTTGCGCGAATTTATCAAGGCCGGTCCGCCGCCGGTGTACATCGGCTTCGGAAGCTGGGGAGTGCACGATAAATCGGCCGTCACGGAAGTGATCCTGGAAAGCCTGCGGATAACCGGAAACCGCGGTGTCTTGCTGCGGAATACGGTGGACGGGCGGAAGGAATTTCCAACTTCGATTTACGTAGAGGAGGAATTGCCGCACGATTGGCTTCTGCCGCAGCTTAAGGCGGCCGTCCACCACGGAGGATCCGGCACCGTGGGCGCGGTGATCCAGGCGGGGATACCGTCGATCATCATTCCGGCATTCACCGGTCAGGCTTGCTGGGGGCATGTGGTCAAGGAGAAGCAGATCGGGACGACCCTGAACCGGCGTGAGATATCGGTGGAGACGCTGGCGCGCGCGTTGCGCGAGATCGATCGGCCGGAAATCCGGGAGCGGGCGCGGGTGGTGGGAGCCCTGGCGCGGAACGACGGGGGAGAGAAGCAGGCGGCGGACGAAGTCGAATGCCGGATTGCGGAAGCCGTCGAAGAGGCCAAGATCCATCTGGTTCGGCCGCCCGAGCGGGCGCTGCCTTCCGGTTCCTCCGGCGGCCGAGGCGCCGGGATCCGCCCATCCCCGGAAGTGCTGGAAAAACCGGCCTTGTTGGACGAAGAAGCCGAACCTAAGAAGGGCGCCGAAGACGGCTAGCTGGGCGTGATTAAAATGGAATTGATGGTGGTTGGGCTGCCCGCCGGGCTTGCCGGGGCGGGCTTAACCGTTTCTTTTTTTTTCAATAGTCTGCTGGAACGCGCCCTTCGATCGTCCGAACCCGTCGGCAAGCAGCCGCTTCGGATCGAATCTTTCGGGCCGGGCCGGATAGTTTTCCGGCAGGATGCAACGATCCTCGGCTAAGCCCAGTCGTACGACGCTTGTGATCCCATGCCGTTGCGGAGGAACTCGTGAACCCCAAATCGTCATCGCCCTGGCCGTTCGGACACCGCCGCGCATTTAAAAGAAAAAGCTCGTACCGGTTCGCCGTGCTGAACTGGGGTACGCGCGGTGACATCCAACCGTTCGCCGCCCTGGGCGAGGAGCTGGTCCGGCGCGGGCATCAGGTCGTGCTCGCCGCGCGGGAACCGTACCGGGCGCTGGTTGAGGAGCGCGGGATCGAATTCCACACGATGCGGGAAGACGGAACCGAAAGCCTGATGCGCACGCTCGCCGCGTGCCAATCCCTCCCGAAGATGCTCACCACCAGCACGGCCTATTCGCGGCGGATCGCGCCCTCCCAGTTGGAAGCGTTTTGGGAAGCCAGCCGCGGGGCGGATGTGATCCTGGCCAAGGTTATCACCACGCCGGAAGCGATCCACGTCGCCGAGGGGCGCGGCCTGCCGCTGTTCAACGTGCACTTCGATCCGGGATTCATCCCGACCTCGGCCTATTGCTTCGTCGACGGCCGGATCCAGGATAAAGGTGCGCTCTTCAACCGCGGCTTATCCTCCTTCATGCTCCTGTCCTTCGGGTTGTTCCTCTCCGATAAAATCAACGCCTGGCGGAGGGCGCACGGATTGCGGCTGGATCCGCTCGCCACGCGCAACTGGGCTCAGCACCTTTCCCGCTTTCCGGCGTTCGCGGCCTGGAGCGCTTATTTCCTCCCCCGGCCGGAGGACTGGCCGGCGCGGGTGGTGCAGACGGGATGGTGGATTCTGCCCCACAAGGGGCCGATCGACCCGCGGCTCCGCGATTTTCTCCGCGCCGGACCGCCGCCGGTCTACGTCGGATTCGGAAGCTGGGGAGTGCACGAAAAGACGGCGGTCACGGATATCGTGCTCGAAACCTTGCGGCTAACGGGGAACCGCGGCGTTCTGCTCCGCAACACGGTCGACGGCCGCGCGGAGTATCCCCCGGAGGTGCTGGTCGCCGACGAGTTCCCGCACGATTGGCTGCTCCCCCGCACGAAGGCGGCGGTGCATCACGGCGGAGCCGGCACGACGGGCGCGGCGATCACCGCCGGGATTCCGTCGATCATCGTGCCCTCCTTCGGAATGCAGGCGGCCTGGGGGCGGCTGGTCGCGGATAGAAGCATCGGCCTGACCTTCGGCCGGGACGAGATGACCGTGCCGCGGATGGCCGAAGCGCTGCGTCGGCTGGAGGATCCGCGGATGCGCGAGCGGGCATATTCCCTGGGCGCCCTGGCGCGGAAGGAGGGAGGCCAGCGCCAGGCGGCGGATGAAATCGAGCGCCGGCTGTGGGAAGCCGCGGAAGTCGCCCCCGTCCATCCCGTGCCGACGCCGATCGAAAAGCCGCTGGATTTGCGGAGGGCCAGCGCCGCCCACAAACCCCCGCTGAATCCGGAATTCGGCGCTCCCTCCCCGTCCCTTTTGGGCCGGGATGGGGAGAAACCGGACCGGGTAGTGGACGAGGAGGAATACCGCCCATGACGGCCCAAAACCCGATTCTCTCGCCGGATTTCATCCACGTCATCCGGGTCGAGGAGCAACCGCCGCCGCTCAAGCTGGTGACCTTCCCGGACGGCTTCCGTTGCTTCACGCACACCAGCATCCAGGAAACCGAATTCATTTACAACGAGGTTTTCATCAAACAGGAATACCTGCGCCACGGCCTGAGCTTGGAGGGCGCCTCCTGCATTTTCGATGTCGGGGCCAACATCGGGATGTTTGCGTTGTTCGCCAAGCTGCGGAATCCGAAGGCGTTTGTCTGCGCCGTCGAGCCCATTCCCGACACCTTCGAGGTGCTCCGGCGCAACGTCGAGCTGCACCGGCTGGAAAGGGTGCGGCTGTTGAACTGCGCCGTCGGATCGCGGGCGGAACCGCGGCGGACGTTCGCCTTTTATCCGAACATGGCCGGCAATTCCACCTCGGCGCCGGAGCTGAAAAAAGCCCAGGTGGATTTCATCCACAGCCAGCTTGGGCCGGACTTGGCGTCCTACCTGTTTCGTTCGGAGGAGCGGTTCGCCCCCGTCCGAACCCTGTCGGAGATCCTCCGCGAGGAAAAGATCCGCACCGTCGATTTCCTAAAGATCGACGTCGAGGGGGATGAACTCGCCGTTCTGCAGGGGATCGCCCGCAGGGACTACCGGCGGATCCGGGAGATGGCGTTCGAAACGCACTCCGCCGGACTTGCGGACGAAGTCAGTGGGATTCTAAAGAATGCGGGGTACCGGGTCTTCCGCGACACGGGCTCGGCTTCGTTTCCGGGCGTCGCCGGGCTTTATGCGATCCGAGGTTGATTGGTATCCGGCAACTCGTATTTCCACCATCGGAGCGGCCTGTCGCCCGGCGAATCCGGGTTGCGCCGGTTTGCATGGGCGATCGAAGCCCGACCGACTGGGCATACAAAGGGGAGGCGCTCGGTGCCGGGGCCGATACCAACCGCGGATCGACGGACGGGGAGATCATCAGGTTTTCCAGGCCTTCATGCATATGAACAAAGGAAAATTCATTAATTCCCTGTAATCTTTGGGACTGACCTCTTTGAATTTGCGAATGGGTTTGGGTTCGACAATCCGCTCGATCAGAAAGCCGTTTTCATAAAGCGCCTCGCAGATCGAGCCCAGGCTGTGATAATAGCTGTTCATTCGGACGCGTTTTCCGAATCCTTTCCAAGAACAACTCACTCGCCGGGTTTTAAAATAATTCCGGATTTTAAAAAAACCGTATGAGAAAAATGGATGCTCGGTTGAAAAAACCAGCCACCCCTTTTTGCGCAGTATCCGATGAAATTCCGAAAAAAGCGCTTTGTGGTCCCGCACGTAGGTGATCGCCAAGGCGCTCAAGACGCCGTCCAGGCTTCCATCCTTCAGGAATGGGAACGGTTCCTCCATGTTGGCGAGATGAAACGACGCTCGGCCGCCGACCCGCTTTCTGGCGTGCGCCAGCATTTTCTCGTTGGCGTCGATGGCCGTCACCCTTGCTCCCCTGTCCGCCAGCCATTGCGCGTACGCGCCCGTGCCGCAGCCGACATCGGCGATCTTCCTGCCGGCGACATCCCCGATGAGCGACTTCACCGCCGGCCGGTCGTAGTATGCGTTGTGGGGTTTTTTATCGGTGATGGCCGCATAGGCGTCGGCGATTTTGTCGTACGCTTTCTTGGATATTGGGGTTTTCATAATGGCTCCTGTTGGGAAATCGCCCTTGGCCCGGTTCCGGGCGGAGGGTTCCATGGGCATAGAAGTATGACCCGTCCGGAAGGCGCCGCCGGCGGGGTATTCCCCCGCCGATTTGGGAGAAACCGGCCAAGCACAACCGGCGGAGAAAAGAATCCCATCCTTGCTTGCGGGCAATGGCCGTATAGTTCGGGCCTCGCTTCTCTTCTTGGGAATCTCCGCGCCGGCATGACGCATTTTCCGGCGGGATTGATTGCCTCTCCAATCCACGATGGCAAGAAGGGCGATGGCCGATGGTCCGTGGTCGATCGTCGATTCTCGTCTACAGCCCGATGAACTCCACATCCCCGCCGGCGGTATCCAACAGGCAGAAGGAATAACCCTCCGACGCGGCGCCGCCCAGCGCGCCGGGATTAACCGCCCGGGTCCGGCCGATGCGCTCGTCGCGCCGCCGGTGGGTGTGTCCGTGAAAGACGAAGTCATACGCCCCCGACCGCACCGCCTGCGTCAGCATCCCGGCATGGTTGCCATGCATCAGCGCGATGCGCACGCCTTCCCGCTCCAGATGAAGTTCCGCTCCGCACGCGGATCCCGGGTCGAGCCGATCCGCCGCCGCGCGGATTTCCGCGGCGTCGCGGTCCATGTTGCCGAAGGCGTAGTGGACCGTCCAGCCGCGGAACTCGGAGAGGACGGAGGCCGAGGTCAGGTCGCCGCAATGCAGAATCTCCGCGGCGCCGCGCGCCCGGGCGACAACCAGCGCCTTGCGGATGGTGCCGCGGTTGTCGTGCGTGTCGGAGAGGACGGCGATCAGCATGGCGATCCAAACGATCCGTTGTGGAATGGGCGGACGGGGGCGGAGCGGGCGCGCGGCGCCTTTACAATCCGGCTCACGGATTTTCCGCGGTATATGCGTTTTCGATGGCTCGCGCGGCCTCGGCGGGCGTGAGGGTTCCGGCGAACAATCCGTACACGGCTTCGTCCACCATCTGCCCCGCCGCGGGCGTAAGGAACACATCGTAATACACCTGAAGGAAATCGGAGCGGGTCAGCGCTTGCCAGACAGGCTCCAGATACGGGTCCTGAATGCAGACCCCCGCGGACTTGGCCGCTGGCAGATTTCCCAACCCAGCTTCACGGCATTGCTGCTCCGGGCTGATTAGGAAGTGAAGAAATTCCAGGGCTTCGGGCGGCGCATCTTTCGCGATCAGCCAGCCGTTGATCCCGCCCAGAAGGTCCGCGGGATGTCCGTCGCCGCCCGCCAAGGCGGGAAACGGAAACCATTCCAAGTCCCCGCCGAGACCTTGGCCGTCGGTGCTGAAGATTTTCTGATTTTCCCTCTCCCATTGTCCCATCAAGTGCATGGCCGCTTTCCCGTCGCCGAAGATCGCCGACGCGTCCGGATAAGTGTTTAGGGCAAGATGATCCGGTTCGAAAGGCTTCCGTTCGATCAGGGAGACCAATTCCTCACCTGCTTGCACGAAGGGAGGATCGGTGAAAGCGCCCCGGCGGGAAAGCGCCGCGTCGATCGCCGCGCGCCCGCCCAGGCGGAGCGCCAGGTATTCCCACCAGAACGCGCCTGACCACTTGTCGCCTTCGCCCACGGCGATCGGCGTGATCCCGGCGGCTTTAAATTTGGCGATCGCGGAGAGGAAGTCCGCCCACGTCGACGGCGGTGCGGTTATCCCGGCTTGCCGGAACAGCGCTTTGTTGTACCACAAGCCGACAACGGATGCGTCCTTCGGGACGCCGTATTGCCTGCCGTCCCAGACGAAACGGTCCAGCGCAGCCGGAAGGAATTCCGCGCCCCAGCCCGCCTCCGCCTCGGCGGAGAGGTCCATCAGCAGGCCGGCGGCGGCGAATTCCGCGAACGACCAATTGCCCTCGCTCTGAAACAGGTGCGGCGGTTTATCCGAGGCCAGGACGGTTCCGATCTGATGACTGTAGGCGGATCGGTCGAGCGCGGTCAATACGACGATCACGTTCGGATGGCTTTGTTCGAATTCCCTGGCTTGACCGAGCATCAAGGCTTTCCGGTCTTCGGCGGTTTCATAGCTCCACCATTGGATTGTTACCGGCGCGGGAGTCGCGGTGTGCAAATCCGCAGTCGCCGGCGCCGCCTCCGGGGCGGCGGTCGATCCGGCCGCGGCGGAGGCGTCCGACGCCGCGGGGTGCTCCTCTCCGGAACCGAGGATTCCCCGGATCGTCGCGCAGCCCAGGCCGGCAACCAACGCTGCCGATGCCAAGATGCATGCCTGCGCGTACCGCGGCAGACGGTTGCGGTCTTGAGCCGGCAAATCCGCCGGTATCGGAGGAGGGGGATTCACGAGGGCATTCGGGCGGGATGGCTTATGGCCTAATAACTGCTTAGTCATTATTGAGGCTCCTTGTCGGATTGCCGGTTTTTCTGCGGCTTATGCCATCCCGTCATGGCGCATTTCCGCCTTGGGGATGTTCCACAAGGTGCGGGCCCGCAGTTTTTCCCCGATGTCCCTGTGGGTTTTGATTATCGGTTTACGCCTTCCGCTTGGCGGCCAACCCGGTGATGCCGAAACCGATATATAGGAACGGGAGTAGGCCGGTTGAGAAATGCGACATGAAATAGGATAGGGACTGCGAAGCGCCGTAAGTCGATCCGCGAGGAAGTAAAGGGATCGTCCGGCACAGAGTAAAAACTGATACCGGATTGGCGGCATAAACCAGAACCGGACAGGCGCCGAGGATTCCCAGGATTAGCATAAAGGCGGGCGGGAGCTTGTCGCCCGCATCCCAGACCAGCATCATCCAGACGGTCGCGCCCAGCGGCACCGCGATCAGCGCCGCCTGAATCAAGCCATATAAAAAAGCCCTTTCGGCAACGGAAGTGGTGAACAGCCCCCGTTCCTGGGAGAATAGATACCCGGCGATGTCGATGACGATCGTCGTGAGAATGATCATCCCGATGACGGAAATAGTTTTCTTGGTCTTCATGAAGTCCTCCCGCTGCCGAAAACTGTTTTCCCCGGGCAAAGGAAAGCGGAGAACGCCATCCGGTGCAGGTGGAGATTTTTCCTTGCCCCGTGCGTTCACGGCCTCTTGGCCCTAGGAAAACCGGATCCCGGATTCTTACCCCGGAATTATTTCGAATGGCTTTTCAAGGAAAGGCCGACTATGCCGAAGACGATAAAGAGCGCGCTCAGCGTAAAGGTGAACGGGCTGCTGAACAGAGACACCCAGAACATATCGGTCTTGGGCAGTTTCAAGGCCAAGCTTTGCCAGATTGCCGAAAGCCAGTGGATGCCGTTGAAAAAATCGTAAAACAATCCGCTCTGCCACCGAAGGTCGGTGAACGTGTTCAGATAGTGGAGAATCCACCCGAGGATCCCGACGATCAGCATCAAGGTCGGGGGGAGTTTATCCCCAGCGTCCCAGACAAGCATCAACCAAACCGTCGCGCACAGCGTAATGGAAAGCGCCAGATCGATCAGGATATACGCCAGCCCATCGGAATTGGATTGACCGGCGACTCTGGAAAATTTGAGCTGTAAGGACGATAGATTGTCGGTCAGGATGAACGTAAGAAGCGCCGTGATGAGGATGGACGAACAGGTGAGCAGGACCTTCCGGATTTTCATCGGATCCTCCCCCGGGATTGCCGGGTGCTACGCCAAAAAGCCCTTTTCCAGCAGTAGGATGAAAAACTCCCAATCGGTGTCTGCGCGAGCAACTGGAGGGAACGAAGCAATCTCATCGGTCGGAAGAAGAGGGAGATTGGTTCGTTGCATCACTTTTTGGAATGAGATCCCTGGCCTTTTAGAACACCCAGTGGAATGCTTCGAAGCGCTAATATTATATCTGAAATTGCATTTACGCGAAAAAGCAAATTCCGGTCAATTCGGCCACCGATTCCGGTGTAATCCGGCCGCCCCATACCAACCCTCCATCATCAGCGACGAGATTGT
>JAFGKK010000063.1 GCA_016928575.1 Anaerolineales bacterium | reverse complement strand
TACAATCTCGTCGCTGATGATGGAGGGTTGGTATGGGGCGGCCGGATTACACCGGAATCGGTGGCCGAATTGACCGGAATTTGCAAGGCGTCGCCCTGCTGTCGATCCTTACCCATCAGGAGCTGCAAAGCTTCTGGGAGAGGGTCATCAGCCCGGTGGCTTTCTCGGGCTTGGCGCTGGTCTACGACCTGGAGCGGATCAACGACCCGCACTGTCCGGACGCGATGGCCATCGGCCAATTCATCCTCATCCGGCGCGAGGTTTACGACGAGGTCGGAGGCCATCACGCGCTTTCCGATTCGATCCTGGAAGATCGGGGCCTCGCGGAAACCGTCAAACGCGCGGGGCATTCCATCCTGCTCAAGGACGGGCGCTCGCTGGCCAGCGTCCGCATGCACACGTCGCTGGGGGAAATCCGGGAAAGCTGGGTGAAAACCATCTACCCGGGTTTTCGCGATCGGCCGGAAGCGGCGCTTTATCTGGCCGTCGTCTTCATCCTCGGGGCGCTGGCTTTTCCGGCCTGGTGGATCGCCTCGATTTTCGGACTGGTTTTCCTGCGCGATCTTCCAACCCTCCTGATCTTCGCCGAAGCAACCGCATTTTGGGCTTACCTCCTCCGCAACCGCCTGCTCAACCTCTCGGCCTACAAGGTCCCGCCGGGCTACGCCCTGACCGTGCCGGTGGGAATCCTGTCCTTCAGCGGCATGATGCTGGATTCCTACTTCCGCGTCCGCTCCGGACAGGGGCTGACGTGGAAGGGGCGGACGTACCAAGCCAAATAATTCCTCCCACTCTTCTCACCCTCTCCTCATCTTCCACGGCCCTTCTACACAATTTCTGAACAACTGCTCAATCCGGCCTGAATTCCAACCCGGATAATTGCTGCCGTAGGGAAAATTCAATAGAAAGAAGGGAAAAACGGATGCCAACACCCGTCAGTACCCCAGCCTCGCGCAGCAAGGCTCTTCATCGCAACATCCTCCTGACTATCCTCGGCCTCCTGGTCATCGTCGGCGGCGTCGGCGCCTACGCGCGCTGGAAGGCCGTCCAGACCCCGGCCGCCTCGCAGGCCGATGCGCTTCAAACCGCCGTGGTCCAACGGGGCGACCTGAAAATTTTCGCCAGCGGCACCGGAACACTGATCGCCGGCGGGGAAGCCACCTTCGGATTCTCCGAAAGCGGGACTGTCGCGGAAGTGCTGGTGCAGGTGGGCGACGTGGTCGACGCGGGCCAGGCGTTGGCGCGCCTGGACGACGCCTCCGCCCAGCGCCAACTCCTGCAAGCCCAGCGGGCGCTTGCGGAACTCACCTCGCCGACCGCCGTCGCCGCCGCGAAGCTGGCGCTGGCCGAGGCCAAAGTCAACCTGGTCAACACCAAAGCCACCCTGGCCTATCTGATCAGCCCGGACGTGCTGTATTGGGAAGAGCAGGTCGCGGCCGCGGAAAAGGCGCTCGAGCAGGCGAAGGCCGAAGCGGCCGCCAATCCGTCGGAGGATGCCGATAAGAAGGTGGCCGCCGCGGAACAGCTCCTGCAAGTGTGCATAAACCATCTGGCCCAGGCCACGCTGGACTATTGGAACGATTACGTTCCGGAGACCTTCCTGACGACGGTCACCGAAGGGCGCGAAACCAAGAAGCAGGTCGTCCCACCCTCGGAAGAGGACGTCGCCCAGGCGCGCGCGGACTACGAATTGGCCAAACAACAACTGCAGGAAGCCGAGTGGTACCTGGCCGCCATCACCGCCGGGGAGATCCCCGAAGGCGCTACGGGCGCCGCCCTCGCCGCCTTCGAACAGGCGCAGGACGATCTGGCCGCCGCCCAGGAAAGCCTCGCGGCGACGACCCTTTGCGCTCCCATCCACGGAACCGTCATGGCCGTCGGGTTTCAAACGGGCGACAGCGCGGGCTCCGGCGCCACGATAACCGTTTCGAACCTGGACCAGCCGTACACGCTGGAAATCTACCTCGACGAAAGCGACTGGGGCAGCATCAAGGCGGGATATCCCGTGGAAGTGACCTTCGACCTGCTGCCGGACAAGGTCTACGCCGGCAAGGTGCTCTCGGTGGATCCGGGCTTGACCACCTCGATGAATTCCTCCTACATCCGCGCCATCGTGCAGTTGGACGCGTCGATCGGGACGGACCTTCCCCTGGGGACCGGAGCCTCGGTCGATGTGATCGGCGGCCGGACGGAGGGCGCGCTGCTCATTCCGGTGGAAGCGCTGCACGAAATCGAAGACGGAACCTACGCGGTCTTCGTGATGGAAAACGGCGAGCCTCGGTTGCGCGTGGTGGAGATCGGCCTGCAGGACCTGGTGTACGTCGAAGTGACCTCGGGGCTGCGCGAAGGGGACGTGGTCACCACCGGCATCACGGAGACGAACTGATGGGCGGCCGGACGCTGATCGAGACGCGCGGCCTCTCGAAGGTCTACGGCGCGGGCGATACGCGGGTGGCGGCGCTCGACGGCATCCACCTCCGGATCGACCGGGGCGAATTCATCGCGGTGATGGGTCCTTCCGGATCCGGCAAGAGCACTCTGATGTACATCCTCGGCTGCCTGGCCCGGCCCAGCTCGGGGGAATACCTGCTCGACGGCGAGGACGCGCACAACCTGGACCGGCGCGAGCTGGCGGACATCCGCAGCCGCAAGATCGGCTTCGTCTTCCAATCCTACAACCTTCTGCCGCGGACGACGGCCCTGCGCAACGTCACCCTGCCCCTGCTCTACAACCGCTCGCGGCGGATGGATCCCCAGGCCCGTGACGAAAAAGCCCGAGCGCTGCTGGAGCAGGTCGGCCTCGGCGACCGGACCCACCACCAACCGCACGAACTCTCCGGGGGACAGCAGCAGCGGGTGGCGATCGCCCGGGCGCTGGTCAACGACCCGGTGATGATCATCGCCGACGAGCCGACCGGCAACCTCGACACCCGCTCCGGCGACGAGGTGATGCGCCTGCTGCAGGACCTGCACCGCAAGGGCGTGACGATCGTGATGGTCACGCACAATCCGCGCATCGCAGCCGAAGCCTCGCGCGAGATTCATCTTTCCGACGGGCGCATCGCCGACATCGTCGAGAATGGGAAGAGGGGAATCCGCAATGGGCACAATTAAGAAGATGAAATTTCCGAAAGATGATTTTCCTTCTTTCGCGCCCTTCGGGTTGTCTTTCCCGGCCCGCGTGAGGGCAGGAAGGGGCCAAGCATGAATCCCATCGAAATTCTGCGCATCTCCTGGGAAGCCGTCGGCCGGAACAAGATCCGCTCGATCCTGACCATGCTGGGCATCATCATCGGCGTGGCCGCGGTGATCATCATGGTGGCGATCAGCGCCGGCACCGAAGCCACCATCCAGGAAAACATCACCGGCTTGGGCTCGAACCTGATCTTCGTCTCCGCCAACTTCAGCCGGGGCGGCGCTCCGGGGATGATGACGGCGGGCGGCGGCCTGGTGTATGACGACGCCACCGCCATCGCCGAAAGCGTGAACGGGGTGACCGCGGTCGTGGTCGAACAGACCTCCAGCCAGACGGTGAAAGCCGGAAAAACGGCGCTGGAGGACATCCCGATCCTGGGCACGTCGCCGGGATTTCCCGCCGTGCGCGATATGGAATTGGCGGAAGGGCGCTACTTCAACCAAAAGGAGGTCGACCAGAAAACGAAAGTGGCCGTGCTGGGCAGCACCCTGGCCGAAGAGCTGTTCGGCGGCGAGAACCCCGTCGGGCAGATCGTCACCGTCGGCGCCGTCAAGTTGACCGTGATCGGCGTGCTGGCGGAAAAGGGGACGGTCGGCGAGGTGGACTACGATTCGCGCCTCTACACCCCAATCACCGTCATCTTCGATAAATTCGTGGATTCGCCCTTCGCCCGAATCCGCGGCGATTCGGTCCGGATGATCTACGTCAAGGTGGCCGACACCAAGTCGGTCGACGGCGTCATCCTGCAGATCCAACTGCTGCTCGCCAAAAGGCACGAGACGACCCTCGACGACCTCGACGTTTCGATCACCACCCAGCAGGACGTGATCACGGCCCAGGGATCCACCACCGCCGCGTTCCGGTCGCTGCTCGGCTGGGTGGCGGGGGTTTCCTTGCTGGTGGGCGGAATCGGGATCATGAACATCATGCTGGTCTCGGTCACGGAGCGGACGCGGGAGATCGGAATCCGCCAGGCGGTCGGCGCCCGGCCGGCCGACATCCTGCTTCAGTTCCTGACCGAAGCCCTGCTCCTCAGCATGGCGGGCGGGATCCTCGGCATGCTGGCTGGCTTCGCCGGAGCCTGGGTCTTCTCGCAAGCCAGCGGCATGCGCACGGTCATCCAACCCGCCTCGATTCTGCTGGCCTTCGGCTCCGCGGCGACGGTCGGGGTGTTCTTCGGTTTTTATCCGGCCGGCAAAGCCGCTCAGCTCGAGCCGATCGAAGCGCTTAGGTACGAATGACCTCTTCCAAGCGGGTGCCCGCCGTTCGGCAAAGCCGAACGGGAAAACTGAAAGCGGAGTCCGGCCGACGGCCGGCCAATGCATCCCCGACCTCATCCGGCCGGAAGTACACCGGCCACCTTCTCCCGGCTAATGCCTCCCCGCCCTCATCCGGCCGGAAGTACGCCGGCCACCTTCTCCCGGCTAATGCCGGGAGAAGGAAGAACCCCGGAAAAAGCCAAACTGTAAGAAAACGAGGTGAATCGATGAAACGAAAGAATTTTTGGATCATCCTGCCTTCCGCCGCGCTGATGCTGTTCGCGGCCGCCTGCGGAAGCCAATCGGCCGAAGCCGGCGCGGCCGGCTCCGCGGACCGCCTCAACGCCGATTACGAAAACGCGCTGCCGGTGGAAAGCCAGCTGATCCTCGGCACGTTAAAGCTGGAAGGCACGGAGAATGCGGTCACCGCCGAACAGGCCGCGGAATTGCTTCCATTGTGGCGGATGATGAAGGAACTGCAGAGCCGCGATACGGATGCGACTGAGGAGCAAGGCGGATTGATCAATCAGATCCAGGAAACGATGACCGCGGGGCAAATCCGTGCGATCGCCGCAATGCAATTAACCCAGGACGATATGGTCGAGTATATGCGCCAGGCGGGAATGGGCATGATGCCTCAGAATTCCGGGACTCCCGCCGCTTCCGGCGGCGGCAACGCGCTTCCCGGCGGCATGGAAGGCGGCGGAGAGCCGCCCGAATTTGCGGCCGGCGGCGGGATGCCTCCCGGCGGGGGCGGAGGGTTCCAGGGCGGTGAAGGCTACGGCGGCGGGAACGGGGACGCCGGCCTCAGCGCGGAGCAGATCGCGACGATGCAGGCTCGCCGGTCAAGCCAGGGCGGCGCCGGGGGTAATCCGTACATCCTGCTTGATGCGCTGCTGCAAATGTTGGACGGCAGACAATCGGCGGCCTGAGGCCGAATACAATCCACGGAGGGACACGGATAAAACCGTCTGAGATCCCTCCGCGATTCTCCGCGCTCTCCGTGGATATTTATTATCAGAATGGAAAGAACATCATCCACGGAGGGCACGGAGGAACACGGAGTAAACCGCCTGAGATCCTTCCG
>JAFGKK010000062.1 GCA_016928575.1 Anaerolineales bacterium | reverse complement strand
TACAATCTCGTCGCTGATGATGGAGGGTTGGTATGGGGCGGCCGGATTACACCGGAATCGGTGGCCGAATTGACCGGAATTTGCAATTCCTGGAAAAAGCCTGGATGCGCTAATAATTAACGGTTCTTTTACAGGTTTTTTACTTGATCGGGGGAAAAATGAATTGTATGGATTAGGCTGTATTTGACAAAACTCCCATTAGAAAGGAGGAAATCTCATGTTCAAGAAGCTGCAGAAGAAAGGCCAGGGATTGGTGGAATACGCGCTCATCCTTGTTTTGGTCGCCATCGTGATCATCATCATCCTGTCCGTCCTTGGCCCCGCGATCGGCAACGTTTTCAGCCAGATCATCAACACGATATAGGCGTTCATCGAGCCAATATCCTGGAAAACGGCCGGGCTTCATCCGCCCGGCCGTTTTTTTGGGGGGGATGAGGAATCCCCGCCGGCCTAAACCTTCCCGCCCAGTGAGGTGTCGGCGTTTTCCATAGGCGGCATCCATACCCAGCGGGTGATTGCCGCGCATCGCTCCATGCACCGGCCGGCAATGGGAATCCGATGTTTTCCGCCGATACCGAGGGGGTGGCTGAGAATCTCGTGAGAGAATCGCGGCTTTCGCGAAGGTGCGGTGATTGTGAGTAAAATGGTCGACCACAAGGTTTTCCCGCACGGCGAAAACCGCAACCATAACCACAGGCGATCACCCGTGGAGCATACCCATCCTGAGGAACCAGGCGAAACACGGTTGGGGGAGGCCGCCGCGGATCGGGAACTCCATGATCCGGACGGACGGCAACTCCGACTGCGCCAGGGCCCGAACGGCTTCATGATCGAATGCCAAGACCGGCGCGCTTTTTCCAGGGGAAACGGGGGCGTTGAGCATCGGCGGTTTTACTGGCGCAAATGGAGCATGCCGTGCAGGATCGGCATCCGGAAGGGAGCAAAATGGACATTCGAAAAAAAATAAACTGCGACGCGGCTTGCCGCGGGATTTTCTCATCCCGCGATAGCGGGATACGGACAATCCTTCTCGGCGCGGCGGTCCTCATCCTGTTGGGGGCGGGGGTATCCGGATGCCAGCTTCCCGCATTTCTGACGGGCGGCGGATCCTCCGCCACCAAAACGCCCACCGACTCGATCCCGTCGGGAACGGTTAACATTTACCTCCAGGATTACGCGTTTCACCCCGAACGGATAACGGTCAAGGCCGGGACGAAGGTCACGTGGATTAACCGCGATCCGGTGTTCCATTCGGTCACGTCGGAAACCGGTTTGTTCCGTAGCGGGTTGCTGGCTGTCGGCCAAGCCTTCACCTTCACCTTCGAGCAACCGGGAACCTACCGCTATTATTGTGAGAAAAGCGGCGGCCCGAACGGAGAGGGCATGTCGGGGATGATCACCGTCGTGAAATGACTTCGCGGATGTTCTTTTTTTTCCGAGATGAGCCGGTTTGCAAACCGGCTTTTTTCTACTCAGCCTCCCCCCTCATCCGCCCTTCGGGCATCTTTCCCGGAATTGCGCCGGGACCGGCTGCCCAGCCCTACATCTGCGAATGAACATCTGCATTTAATGAAAGCCCTCCAGCTTTAGCGATGGGCTGGGAGAATGCATTCCGGAACGCATGTCGCGCGCGCCTGGCCCGAGCAAAGCGAGGGAGAGCGCGGGACCGTGACGGGAGGATGGGATGGGGGGGGCTGAGCGGATCTAAAAGAATGCCATTCTTCGAAGCCAATCATCGTGAGAAACGGGTTGGGAGAATTCATCCCGGCACGACCGTCCTGAGCGCCTGTCCTGAGCTCAGCGAGTGAAAGCGAGGGGAAGCGAGGGACAGCGAGGGAAAGCGAGGGAAAGCGAGGGACCGTGACGGGAGGATGGGATGAGGGGGAGGCTGAACCATCTGTGGTTTTTGCGATCCATGATGCTGCTCAGCGATGCATTTCGAGATCGCTGAAAAAGCCTTCTTAAGCGCCCCGGTCCGCGGGCTGGAATCAAGCGGGCAAGCGAATGACCTGAGAATGGATGAAGATGCTTCGTTGTGCTCGGCATGACGGGCTTTTTCAGCAATCTCACGTTTCCCGGGGATATGGTTTAATCACAGCGATCTTCCGCATCTAAACCGCATGTCATTTTTAAATCCGGTTTCGGCGCTGTTCTGCTTGCTTGCCGCCCTCGGGATCATCCTGCCGGGCGCGGCCGTGCTTGCCTGGCAGGAGGGCCGCCGCCGGAGCGGGATCGAGAATCTCGCCGCTGCCTTCGGGTTGGGGATCGCGATCATCGCCGCGGCCGCCCTGCTCGGCCGGATCTGCGGATTCCGGTTCACCTTCCCGGCGCTGATCGCCGTCGAACTTCTGGCGGCGGGCGCGATTCTCGTTCGTCTGGCGCGCCGGGGAATCCGCATCCGCTGTTCGGCGTTCGCCTGCTTGGAAATCCTGGCTGTGATGCTGTTGCTCGGTCTGCGGTTTTACCAGGCCCGCGGGCTGGAATTCCCCGCCTGGGTGGATTCGGTCCACCATGCGTTCCTGATCCGGCTGTTTCTCGAGCGGGGCGGAATACCTGCAGACTTGCAACCCTGGATCCCGGGTCCGTTCTACTACCATTACGGTTTTCATTCCGCGGCGGCGGTTTTCTCCGCGTTCTCAGGCTTGGCGGCGGATCGGACGATGCTGGTCTTCGGACAAATTTTGAACGCCGCCGCGGCGCTCTCGGCTTACCGGCTGTCGATGGCGGTCCGGCCGGACCGGCGGCGGGCGCTGTTCGCGCTGGCGCTGGTCGGCTTCTTCGCGCAGATGCCGGCGTTCTACCTTTCGTGGGGGCGCTACACGCTGCTGGCGGGGATGGTCCTCCTGCCGCTGGCGATGGCCGAAGCCGTCGAACTCGCCGCGCGGGTACCGAAGCCCTCCGCCGCCGTCCGGCTGGCACTCCTGACCGCGGGATTGCTGTTGACCCACTACCTCGCCGCAATTCTGCTGGCGGTTTTCCTGGTCTTGGCCGGCGGGTGCGTGCTGGCGAAGAGGGACCTGCGGCCCCGCTTCGCCCCCCTGGCGCTGGCCGCCGCGGCGGGGACGGCGGCGGCCCTGCCGTGGCTTATTCCCATGCTGCGGCATTCCACCGTGGCCGTGGGCATCGATCTTATCGCCTCGAAGGCGGAGGCCGACGCCGCCTACTTCGCCGATTATGCAGGCTATATTTGGACTCTGCTCGGCCCACTCCGGAATCACATCCTGCTCGGCGCGGGGTTGGCCGCCGCGGCGGCGGCGCTCTTCCGCCGCGGTCCGCGGCGGATCCTCGCCGGATGGGGGTTGATCCTCGCCCTGCAGACCCTGCCGTGGGGGATGCGGATCGAGCCGTTCCGGCCGGACCATCTGGCGATCGTCCTGTTTCTGCCGGCCGCGGTGTTAGCGGCCGACGGATATTTATTTCTTGCGCAATGGATTGGACGGCGCAGGCCGGCCTGGCGGCCGCAATGGTTCTGCGCCGGTCTGGCGCTGGCCGCCTGCGCCCTCGGACTGTGGCAGACGCGCAATATCGTCACCCCGCGCACGGTGTTCGCCGATGCCGACGACCGCCGGGCTCTTGCCTGGGCGGCGGCGAACACGCCGCCGGACGCGGTCTTTCTCATCAACACCGATTATTGGCAAAACGGCCTCTACCGGGGGATCGACGGCGGATGGTGGCTGCTTCCCTTGGCGGACCGGCGGACCCTCTTGCCGCCGATGCTCTACAGCTTTTCCGGCCGGGAATTCATCGAACAAACCAACGACCTGGCGAAGGAAGTCGGCGCGCTGCGGGGCTGTACGGAATCCTTCTGGAAGCTGGTTCGGGAGCAGGGGGTGACCCATATCTATATTAAAGAAGGCGCGGGATCGTTAAAACCCGCGGATCTGGATTCCTGCGCCGGGGTGGAAGAGATATACCGGAGCGGGAAGGTACGGATATACCGGATCGTTGAAGCCCCTTTTTCGGGTATACTTTCTCCGCCACCTGGTCCAACCTGGCAGTAAACCAACCACGCTTATCGAAAGGCTCCTTATGTCGCCGGGCCATCCTGGGGATTTCTTTCACGGGAAGAACGCGCTTATCACGGGCGGTTCGAGCGGCATCGGTTTGGCGCTCGGGCGCCGGCTGGCCGCCCGCGGAGCGTCGGTCTGGCTGGTTGCCCGCGACGGCTCCAAGCTGGAAGCCGCCCGCCGCGAACTCGCGGCCGCCGCGCCGCAAAAAATCGGCTGCACGCCGGGCGACGTCGCGGAAGAATCCCAGGCGCAGGCCGCGGCCGCGGAGGCGGTGAAAGCGCTCGGCCCGCTGGACATCCTGATCAACAACGCCGGAACCTCCCACCCCGGGTATTTCCTGGAAATGGACGCGCAGGTCTTCCGCGGGACGATGGAGACGAACTACTTCGGAACGCTGAACATGACCCGCGCCGTCGTGCCGGGGATGATCGAACGCGGACGGGGGCACCTGGTCAACGTCGCTTCGGCGGCGGCCTACCTGGCGCTGTTCGGATATTCCTCCTACGCCCCCACCAAGTGGGCGGTGCGGGGGCTGAGCGACGCCCTGCGCTACGAACTCAAGCCGCGGGGAATCCGCGTGACTCTCGCCCTGCCGCCCGACACCGACACGCCCTCGCTCGCCAGGGAAAAGGCGATCCGGCCCAAGGAGCTGGATATCCTCTCCGCCTCCGGCACGGTCTATTCCCCCGATGCGGTGGCGCGCGACATCCTCCGCGGCGTCGAGCGCAACCGCTACCTGGTCATCACCGGGTGGGACACCAAGCTCTTCTATTGGCTCACCAATCTGCTCGGGCCGTGGCAATACCCGGTGGTGGACCTGCTCGTGCGGGATGCGGTCCGCAAAAAGGAAAAAGCGCAAGCGGATATCCGCCGCCGCGCCTAAACGGGGTCGGCCCGAGGCCGGGCGGATTCCACATCACAAAGGAGTGGAGATGGACATCTTCGAAAAGTGCGGCCGTTTCACGGATGCCAAGGATGCGAAGGCCTCCGGGCTCTACCCGTACTTCATCCCGATGGAGGGGAACGAAGGGACCGAGGCGGTTTTCCAGGGCCGGCGGCTGATCATGTGCGGCTCGAACAACTACCTCGGGCTGACGATGGACCCGCGCGTGCGGGAGGCGGCGGAGCAGGCGATCCGGCAATACGGCACGTCGTGCACCGGATCGCGGTTCCTTAACGGCACCCTCGAGATGCACGAACAGCTTGAGCACGAGCTGGCCGAATTCGTCGGCAAGGAAGCGGCGCTGGTCTTTTCCACCGGAATGCAGGTAAACCTGGGAACGATCTCGGCCCTCGTCGGACGCGGGGATTACGTCATCCTCGACAAAGAAGACCATGCCAGCCTGGTCGACGGGGCGAAGCTTTCGTGGGGGGAAACCAAGCGTTTCAAGCACAACGACATGCAAGACCTCGAGCGGGTGCTGGCTTCGCTGCCGGACGACAAGGGCAAGCTGGTGGTGGTGGACGGGCTCTACAGCATGGAGGGCGACCTGGCGCCGCTGCCGGAGATGGTGCCGATCGTCAAGAAATACGGCGCGCGGCTGATGGTGGACGACGCGCACGGGATCGGGGTGGTGGGCAAGGGGCGGGGGACGGGCGCGCACTTCGGGATGACGGGGGACGTGGACCTGATCATGGCAACCTTCAGCAAGTCGTTCGCCTCGCTGGGTGGGTTCATCGCCGGCGACGAGACGGTGATCGATTTTATCAAACACCACGCGCGGGCGCTGATCTTTTCGGCCAGCATCCCCCCGGCCAACGCGGCCGCGGCGCTGGCGGCCCTGCACATCATGCGCGACGAGCCGCAGCATTGCGAGCGACTGAACAAAATCGCCGACCGGATGCGCAAGGAATACCGGGGGATGGGATACGACATCGGCAATTCGGTCTCGCCGATCATCCCGATCATCCTCGGCGATGACCTGAAGACGATCCTCTCCTGGAAGGTGCTGTTCGACGAGGGCGTGTTCGTCAATCCGGTGATCTCCCCCGGCGTCGCCCCGGGGCGGCAGCTGCTGCGCACTTCCTACATCGCGGCGCACACCGACGCGCAGATGGACCGCGTGCTGGAGGTGTTCCGGAAAGTGGGGAAGAACCTGGGAATGATCCAGTAAGCGCGGACGGGGGAAACGGACGGCATTGCTTCGGCGCCGGGACCGCGACGGAACAATCGAATACAGGATGATGGCGGAGGATCCGGATGGATCCTCCTTTTTTCGCTTTCCCCGCAATCCGAATTCTGTTCTCCGGGAAGGGGATATACTTGCCGGGAGAGGCTTGTCTTTTCCGGACGAAGCGGCGGATGTCGAAAGAGGATCTTGGCCCCCCATGCGGAAGGCATTGGACATATGGAGAATACGTTGAAAATCCGGAGATTATCGGCGGGCGATTTGGAAGCGTGCGTGGAATTGTTGCTCGAATCCTATAATCCGCCCCCGTGGAACGATCGCTGGACGCCGGATTCCGGAAAGCGGTATTTGTCCGAATTCATGTCGCATGTTCATTTTTTCGGCTTCGCCGCGGTGGAATCGGAAACTATGGCCGGCGCGCTCTTCGCCCATCGAAAAACGTGGTGGACCCACGACGAGTTGTTTATCGACGAGTTGTTTATCAAACCGGAGTTCCAACGACGGGGATACGGAAGAGCGCTGCTCGAAAAGATTGAAGCGCTTTCCAAGGCCGAGGGGTTGGGCGGCGTGACGCTGTTGACGAATCGGGATCTGCCCGCGAAGGCTTTTTATGAAAAAAGCGGATTTACCGCGGCCGACCATATCGTGTTTCTGTTCAAGAAAACCGGGTAACGAAGGCGGTACGGCCGTCCTGGACCGAGAACGCGCCGCAGCCGGCTCCGGCGCACCCCGGGATTTGGGCGGGGATGGACGGCGCGCGAAGGGATTCCAAACCTTCGGGAAGGGATGTCAGGGAAGCCGATGGAACAGGCATATTCCGAAAGGCAATCCGAGGATTACCAAAAGCGGTTCGCCCGGTACATCGCCGACTTGCAGCAGTTTGTGGATTCCCATTCGCCGATCCGTCCCGGAAAGGGAACATCACACCGGGAATTCACGGAAGCGACCGAAAAGCAATGGAAGGGTCTGATTCAAGCGTACGAATTGGCCGGATTGTTGCTGGACGTCTCTTTCGACCACGTATCGGCGTACCTCAGAACGATCGGCCAACCTTCCTTAACGATTTCGCCATGGGCTTGCACCCGCAGCGCGATCGAAAGCGCGGCTTTAGCGAGTTGGTTTTCCGATAGTCGGGTGCGCGGATTGGAAAGAATCAGGCGGGGATATGCATACCGAGTGGAAGGGGTGAACGAGCAGATTAAGGTTTTTTCCTCCCTCGAGGACAAGCAAAATGCGCAAACCGCCAGGGGGATGCGGAAAACCTTGCTGGACGAAGCGATGGAAATGGGCGGGCCACCCGTTCTGGAAGGCAACGACCGGACGGTTGGAAATTGGAAAACGCTTCCGCCCATCACCCAGATCATCCGCGAACAGCTGGATTTGGAATCGGCGTACAGGATTTTATCCTCCGTCGCCCATGGCTATTCCTGGTCGATAACCCAGCTGGGGTATTTCCGGATCGTCGATGGCGGGCATCAAGAGATCCGAAGGCAATTGCATCCGAACGCCGTCTGCATGTTGTGCCAAATATTGTCCGAGGCGGTGTACCTCCCGGTAAAAAATTGCGTCGGCCTGTTCGGGTGGTACAAATCCAAAAGCAAAGAGATATTTTTATCCGCGAAAGCGGATTTTCAACGGATCGATGCGCTTCCCTCCTGAAGCCTGCCCGGTCCGGGCCCGGTGGCGCGTTCCGCCATGCACGGGCCGGGATGGAAGCCAGACTTCCTCCGGCCATAGGCGACGACATTCGGATTGCGGAAAACGGCCGGAGCCGCTCGCGCCGCCCCGCAGGGGCCGCATGAGAGGCCTCTTCGCATTCCGTTGCGGTCCCATCCGGAAAATTCCCCTTGCTGAATCCCGCCGCCCCGAGGATCGCGTTTTTCCGATGTTCCGGCTTTTCTGTAAACACCACGATTCTCCCGTCCGCCCAAACGGCTAGGTCGCCGGATTTGGTCCGAACAACCTCCAGACTGGGAAACGCGCGGGAAACGATGGCGGAGGAAGAGAGTTTTATTCTCCCGTTTCAATAAACGCAGACGGATTTCGTTCGAAAGACTGATCGCCCGACATCATATCAATACCGTTGTCATAGGCCAGGTGGCCGATGGCCAAGCAGATATCATCCCTGGCGCCCAATCGTTCCGCATCGGATGCGGCCGTCCCGTCATTTAGCATAATCGCGCCGCGATGATCAACCTGCCCCGGCCGAAGGCAGGCTTATCATGCCTTGAAATACTCCTGCCACTTCGCTTTGACCGCGATGGCAATCCGGTTTACGGCGTCGAAGGCGAGGTTTTTTAAACAGGATGATATCCAGGATGGTTATAGCGCCAAGGATTAATCGGGGTTTTGCCTGATGAGCCGCAAGCGGATACAAGCGAGCGCTTTATCCGGTCGCCAGGATGATGAATTTCAAGAGGGTTTCTCGGGTTCAGCCGTCGGGGAATTTTCGGGCTTCGACCGAGTCATTTTTTCCAATCCGTAATGTCGGTTCCTTGATCCAACTCTTCACTCATCGGGGTAAAGTGCAAGCCGGCCTTCGGATAAGGAAACCGTTTCAATTCATCGTTGTTGATTAATTCCAGAATTCCCCGCTTCCCAGCGCGTTCTCCTCCAGAAAAACGGATCACCTGCAAGACCACCGCCTCGCGGTATAAATCATGGACCTCGCTGGCGGTTTGCTGCAAAGCCAGGAATTTTTGGTAGAGGGGTTCCTGTTCATTAAAATCCTTTTGCCAGCCCTTGTTAATATGACTGTAATAATCGTGTATCCGAAAACGGCGGACCGAAAAAGAGACGATGAGATCCGACATGGGTAAAAGCCCGTATTGTTGCGTCGGCTGGCCGGGTTCATTGACCGCGATGCAGATGCTGGTCACGCCTTCGCCTGAAAGGGTTTGGATGATCCCCGGGATGAAGATCTCCTGCTTGGCGCACAATGGAAAACGGGCTGTTATTTGATCCAGGCTGTTGAAGAGAACGGATAGTTGCTTATTTTTCAATTTCAATCGGTGGACGCTGATGAATACACGATGGAAGAATTCCTCGGGCGTTATGTAGCCCGGTGGGAAATACAACACTTCCAACCGATTATCGTTTTCAATGGTGTTCAGAGTATCGGGACAGCAATTAAACTCCTGTTGCGCTATTGTTTGCAGGGTCCTCCGGGTTGTCCCCTCGTCTTCGCGCAAGGAAATGATCAGACAACTATCCTCATTATGATGGACGACGCGGTTCAAGAGGTGCAAATATCCCAGGTGGCTTTTATGGCCACCCCGCTCCCCGATGAACGCCGTGCAACGCCCCTTCGGCAGCCGAATTATCGTATTGATTTTTTCTGGATAGGTGTCCACACGGGCGGGGGTTCCCTGGGCGCTGGGGATTTCCACCGGAGTCTTCCTTTTATAAATCGAAAGGTAGGAATGGATGGAGGGAAAAATAAAAACGCCGCCCGTGGTGCGGTATGGGTGGCTTCGTTTCATCATGATGTTGTATTTGTACGCCTCGTTCTGATCCTTCGCATCGGGTTTGCGCAATTGGGACGGTTTGGGGTAGATTTTCAATTGATGTTTTCCCCACTGATGAGCCTGATAGCGTGCCTTTACGACTTCTATGGTTCGGATGTAGTAATCGTGTATGTATTCGTGATCTAATTGCACGACAATGTCGCAAAAATACTCCCACAGTTTATGCTCCGGATTTTCTGTTCCCGTGTTCAACACAAACACCACCATCTTGGTGGCGCGGCAAGACTTAACAAAGGATTGGAAAAATTCCATCTGATTTTCCGGATTGAGGATATTGAGGCTGTCCACTACCAGGATGTCCGGGATGTATTTTTTTGAGGCGTCTTTCACGGGTTCGTCCGCGCATCGGTATTGCAACCGTTTGAGGATATTTTCCGGGACTTTAGCCTTTAGCAGCCACTGATCCAACGATGTAGCGGCGGCTTCGATTATGGAATAAAGCATATCTTTCTGATCCACGGATTTTAGAAATTTTTCCCGTCCCCACACGCCGACCAAAGAAACCAAACCGCTCTGGAACACCGGATTATTTTCAGCCGGATCGAAGGGGATGAAATATTTATCCGCCTTATCCCATCCCAGATCGATGGCGTTGTTTTTGACTCGAATTGTCTCTGCGTCGGTGGATATATACAATGTGGATAATGCCTTGGTGTTGCTTTGTTCATTTACCGCCAACCGGTAGCACAATTCCGTAATAAGCGTTGTCTTTCCGCATCCCGGAGGACCCGAAACCAGCATCGTAATGGGACGTAGGACGCTATCCTCCTCCTCCGGAAGGGCAATGCCGCCCTCGAATAACTTGTCGAACCAAGATATGGTTTGCTCGTCGGGAGTGTCAAAGGCCAGCTTAGCCAATTTGAATTCCGCCAAGGTTAGGCTGGTGTCGCACCAGTTGGCCAGGGATATTCCGCTCTTAACCCGGACCAGTTTTGCCTCTTCCTGTACATGGTTGCTTGTCTGGGTCGACATTAGTGCTCCTCCCTCTTTGGGGGAATTATGAAATATTCCGCAGATTTTAACAGCTCACTGGCATTTCTGCAAACAATCCTTCTCCAGAATAAGCATATTGGTGCGCGCGGGCAACCTCTTCACCGTGTATGGATCTTATTCGCAGATTCTGCTCGGTACGGCATTTACGGTAAATCCGCGGTTATGTACGCCCTCCCTCCCGAAGGCGGAAAGATCGAGAATCGAATAATCATTTCTCTGCTCGAGGATTCTTCTTTGGAAAATCCCCCTTGTCGATTCCCGCCGCCCGAAAGAAAATGAATGTAAAACGGAGGCTTTAAGCCGATGAGCCAATCCAAAGGCGCAGGCCAAATCCGCCTTGAGCAGATCCGCAAACGGATCGAAGAAACCGATCTCGTCCCGAGCCGAATGCCGTTGTTGGACGGCATCGGGAAGGCCTGCCAAGCCTTGAAGGGGCGGGGAATCGGCACGCTTGCCGGACTGCGCGGTGAATGGAAATCCGCGGCGCGCCTGAACGCTCTCGCCAAAACCGCCGGCCTCGATCCGCAATACCTGGCCCTGCTTCGGCGGGAAGTCGAAAGCTGGTTCCCCAAACCCTGTCCGCTGACATCCTTCGGTTGGCTGCCAAAGGCGGAGATCGCCAAATTTGAAAAAGCGGGGATCCGCGACGCCGCAGAATTGACCCGGGCGGCGGGAACCGCCGCGGGCAGGGCGGCGCTGGCGAAATACACCCGTGCGGATCCTGAAATAATCCGAGCGCTGTTCCGCTGTGCCGACCTGACCCGGGTGCAGTGGGTGAGCCCGACGGCGGCCAGGATGCTGGTGGAGGCCGGCGTGGAGAGTGCCGCCGGGTTGGCCCAGGCCGACGCCGAGCGCCTTTGCGCCGCCCTGGAGCGGGTCAACGCGGGCGGGAAATTCTTCAAAGGCAAGATCGGCCTGCGCGACGTGAAACGCCTGATCCGCGCGGCCGGATATCTCTGGACAGACTGTTGAAAAACTCAGTTGAATCCCGCCCCGCCTGACGTATCCGAATTCGCCGTTCGCGCCCGCCGGACGCCTTCCGCCGTTTTCCCCCCGTGCGCGAAAAATCCCACCTATGGCAACCGGAGAACATTATATAATCCTGCAAAACCGGATTCCGGGGAGCCGCACATGATCATTCCGGATTGGGCGAAAAACCGCAAGGCGCACGCCGTTCTGCTTATGGCGCTGACCCTTGTACTGCTGGTGGCGACCGAGTCGAAGATCGGCCTCACCTGGGACGAACCGGATTATATTGTCGCCTCCGAGTCGTACAGCTCCTGGTTCGGCAAGCTGATCGCACAGCCGGCCAAGGCGATGTCGAAGCAGGGAATTGAGGAAAGCTGGTCGATCAACCACGAGCACCCGCCGCTTAATAAAATCTGGTCGGGGATCGTCTGGTCCGGAGCGCGTCTGATCTTCAACGACCTGACCGCCCATCGCCTGGGCAACATGATCCTGGTCAGCGTCGCGGTGGGGTTGCTGTATCTGTTGATCGCCGGCGAATTCGGCACGGCGGCCGGGCTGGCCGCCGCCGCCGCGCTGCTCACCCTGCCGCGGTTCTTCTTCCACGCCCACCTGGCCGCCCTGGATGTTCCCGCCGCCTGCGCCATCCTGTTCGTCACCTTCGTGTTCTGGAAAACCAGGGACGATCCGAGTTGGAAATGGACGCTCCTCCTGGGGCTGTTTTGGGGGTTGGCCTTCGCGACCAAGATCAACGCCGTCTTCCTTCCGCCGGCGCTGTTGCTGTGGGCGCTTGTCTTCCGCCGGCGGCGAAGGATGGTTGTCCGCATCGCCGTCATGGCGCTGACCGGTGTCCTGGTCTCCTTGATCATCTGGCCCTGGCTCTACCCGGAATTCCCCGCCCGGATGATCGACTACCTGGAATGGATAACCGTGGACCATTGGAAGATCGGGCAATGGTATCTGGGAGCGCTGTACATGCCCCCGCCGTGGCATTTTCCCTTCGTAATGACCTGGGCCGTGGTCCCGCTGACGCTCACCGTGCTGTATTGGGCCGGAATAATCCGCGCCGGCTGGAAGCCGAGCGAGGCCGGCGGCTTGGGCGGGCTCCTGGTGCTCAATGCCCTGACGCCGCTCCTGGCCTTGGCCGCAGGCCAAAGCATGGTTTACGACAACGACCGCCTGTTCATGCCGGCCTTCCCCTTCCTGGCCGGGCTGGCGGGCATGGGGTTCGGATGGCTCGCGGCCGGAATCCGGCGGACGGCCAAACGCATGCGCAAGCCGCGATGGGCGGCGCCGATTATCGGCCTGGCCGCGCTCTTGGCCTTTCTTCCGCAAACCGTCGGCATGGCCCGGCTGTACCCGCATCTGCTTTCTTATTATTCCGAAACCGTGGGCGGGTTGCCCGGCGCCTCCCGCTTGGGGTTGGAGACTACGTACTGGTGTGAAACGTATGCCGCCGCCATTCCTTACTTAAACGAGCATGCCCAACCGGGAGATACGATCTGGGTCGACCCGTGGAGCCATAACGTCATGATTTATTACCAGGTCCATGGCTGGCTCCGCTCTGACGTCAAAATCGCCTTTCCCTCCTATATGGCGGCGAGTCTTTTCCCGGAGTACGGCCCCCCGACGGTCGCGACCCATACCGCTTCCGATTTCGTCGTCGTGCAATACCGCCAAACCACCATCGGCTCGACCCGCGAGAATCCCGGAAGCGACGCCTTCCTGCCCCACCCGGATTTCCAATGGATCGGCGAGCGTGCACCCGTTTTTCAGCTGGCGTACGACGGCGTGCCGATCATGGAGATCTATGCCAACCCGGCCGAGACGGCTTCGGCGGACGGACCGGTTTCCGAATCCGAGTTGGGGCGAACGGTCACCCCTCCCGCGGATCTGCAGACCTTCACATCCGAAGCGGGGAACTTCACGGTCCGGATTCCCGCCGGCCTCGAGTTCGATGAGTTCACCCATGACGTGGATGCGGCCGGCGGGCTGCGCCTGAACATCCTGACGGCGGAGGGCGGGGCGAACGGCATCTATGAGATCATCTACTTCGACTACTCGGAGGAAATGGCCGCCGATCCGAACGCTTCGCCTGCGCTTTTGAACGGCGCCCTGGACGGCTGGCTGACGGAACACCAAGGCGTTCGGACGGAAGACCGCCTGATATCTCTGGGGGACTATCCCGGCATGGAAGGGGCGGCCGAAGCGCTGTACGGGGGTACGCCGATGAAAATCAAATACCGTAATTACCTGGTCCGGAACCGCTACTACCAGATCGCGGTTTGGATTCCAAAAGGCGGAACGTTTTCCGCGGAGATGGAGGCGTTTCTGCAATCGTTTGCGCTCTTGAAGGATCCATAGCCCGCTTCTGGTTCGCGGATGGATCCTCGGCAATCATCATCCGTTCCCGACCCTTTGGCGCGGCACATCGATCGATTCCCCTCCATCCCTTCCCGCCCTCCTCCGCATTCCCGCATCCAAGGAATGCGGAGGAGGGCGGCGGCGGACTACAACGGGGGGTATTCCGTTGGGAGGAGGGGGAATATCAATAGGAGCCGGTTCCGTTATGGAAGCCAGCGCGGCAGGTATCCTCCGACGACGAGGCGCAGAGGATCGGCGCCGTCGGCATTCAGGCGCCAGATCTCCGGCGGGTCGCCGGGGGCGGTTTCGTGGAACAGCATGAACGCCAGGCGCGCGCCGTCGGGGCTCCAGCGGATGGAGGAATGGCCGTACTCGGGGGAGTCACTCAGCCGCTTCAGCGCGCCGCCGGCGAGGTCCATCACCCACAACTGCCGGCCGGGGGTCCAGCGGGCGTCGAAGAAGTTGCGCGCGAAGGCGAGCTTCGTCCCGTCGGGGGAGACGGCCGGCGAGGAATCGTCGGCGCGCGCTGTGCCGCTGAGCTCCTTGCGCCGATTGGTCTTCACCTCCACCCAAAAGAGGCGGTGGTAGACGTCCGAGGCGGCCCCCTCGATTTCCCCCTCCAGGTTGACGAACACTTCCGCAAACACGAGCGCCGATCCGTCGGGAAGCCAGGACCACGGGCTGCCGGTCGCGTTCGGAATGAGAGTCCGGCCTCCGGCGAGGTCGTCGACCACGATCGCCCCGGAGGTGCCGTCGTAATAGGAAAGCCAGCCCTGCACGGACCAGATCGGGCTGTCGGCGGCGTGTCCTTCCGCCGACAGCCTGCGGATTTCCCCGCCGGCCAGATCGATTAATTCCACGGACGGATCGGCTTCGGCCGCGCCCGCGCCGGTTGCCCGCCGGACGAAGGCCGCCGCCGAGCCGTCCGGGGAAATCGCCGGATCGGAGCAGGCATCCTCCCCGCAATCCAACAGCAGTTCGGCCTCGGCGCCGTCGAGCGAGGTTCGCCACAATTGCGCGGAGCGGCCGGAGGAACCGGCGGTGAAGACCGCGAAATCCCCGCGCCGGGAGACGTCGTACTCCCGGATCGGAGCGGCGGCGGAGGCGAGGACTGCGGGTTCGCCGCCGTCGGCGGGGACCGCCATCAGACGTCCGCCGGAGGATTGATCGACGGGCAGATAGGCGATCCGGACGAGGGACGGCGAGAAGGTCCAGGAAGATCCGAACAACAGCGGAAGGCCGCGCGCACTGCAAGCGCCGGCGGCGATGGAGGCGCGGACCTCGGCGCCGGCCGGCCAGGGATTGTGCGGCGCGAAGCGGAGCGTATCGCCTGTCACCGTGAGTTCGCCGGCGATATCGGGCTCGACGGAAAAATGATCGGCGGCGCATTCGGAATCCATCGGGACGGAGAAGCGGACTTCCACCGCGGCGAAGGACCCGGTGTGCGCGCCCGCGGCGGGCGAGAAGGAGACGACCCGAGGGGCGAGGATCAGAAACGCGGCGGCAAGACCGGCCGCCGCACCGAGGGCGAGGAGCGCGGCGATGCGGTAAATGGATGGCCCGCGCCGCTTTGGGTGGAGATAACTCATCGGCGGGAATTATAGCCGGGATGGGGATCCCCCGCTTCCCCCGCTTCGCGAGGGTGGACGCGAGGGTGGGCGCGAGGGTGGGCGCGAGGGCAAACGCAAGGGCAGGCTCGCAATGACAACAAATGCAGCAGGGATATCCGCGATGACAAGCTTTTGGAAGGCGGTACAATTATCCGCAACCTTGGCAGGGGGGAATCCATGAGTCGTAAAAACATTCGGGTACTCGTTTGGATCCTTTTGTGGGCATCCACAGGATGCGTACCGCGTTCGGCGACGCCGGAATCTACGCCGTGGCGTTCGAGCGCGCCGGCGGAGGCGACCGCGACCGCCACGGCGGCCGGAGGGTGCATCCCTGCGGGGGCACGGCGGGACGAGGCGCGGGTGACGGGGATCACCGACGGGGATTCGATCCAGGTGGAGATGAACGGCGTTCCGTTCCGTGTGCGCTACATCGGAATCGACGCGCCGGAAATGGACGGCGGCCTGTTGGCGGAGGAATCACGGGCGGCGAACATGGCGCTGGTCGCCAGCCGCACGGTCCTGCTGATCCGCGATCTGTCCGAGGCCGACCGCTACGGAAGGCTGCTGCGCTACGTGCTGGTGGACGGGGTTTTTGTCAACCACGAACTGGTGCGGCTCGGCTTGGCGCGGGCGGGGCACTTTCCGCCGGACACGGCCTGCGATCCGGATTTGCGCGTGGCGGAGGAGGAAGCGCGCCTTGCGGGGCGCGGGATCTGGGGCTTGATCGGATCGCCGACCCGGGGGGCGGAAACGGGTGCATCGTGTGCCGGGGGGTGCGTCACGCCGCCGCCGGGCTGCGTGATCAAGGGCAACATCTCCGCCGACGGCGAAAAAATCTACCATATGCCGGGGCAGAAGTACTACGAGAAGACGGTGATCGAGCCGGAAAAGGGCGAGCGCTGGTTCTGCACCGAAGCGGAGGCGGTCGCGGCGGGGTGGCGGCGGTCGAAGGTGTGAACTTCGCCTGCCCCTGGTGTTCCCGGCATTTCCCGACACGGAACCGGACCTGACAGGTGCACACCTGTCAGGTGTGCACCTGTCAGGTCCGGTTGGCAGCCGGGGGCCGGGGATTATCGATGCGGCCTGGCCGGGCAAAGCCGTAGGATGCCCGTCGCAAGCGGACATTTTCCACGGGAATCATGCGCGAGCATGACGAGCAACAATCCCCTGAATTCCCCAATTAATCGCACCGGTTGTTCATTGGAGGCGTCCCCCTCCTCTATCCTCCCCCGTTTCGAAGTACTCCGAAACGGGGGAGGATTCTACTTGGGCCTATTTTGATGATTCAATGATCGGATTTCCGTTGCATGAAATTTTTAAGATACTATGACCTTCTTCTCGTGTTTTTCCCGCGTCGGCTATGCTATAATGCCCCTCGATACCTCCGATCGTTCATCTCAGCACTTCGGCGCGGCAACCAGCGATCATGTCCTTTGTCCACCTCCACGTGCATTCGGAATATTCCCTCCTCGATGGATTAGGGAAAATTCCGCGCCTCATCGCGCGCGCCAAGGAACTCGGCATGCCGGCGCTGGCCCTCACCGACCACGGCACGCTGTTCGGCGCGGTGGAATTTTTCCACGCGGCGAAAGCCGCCGGAATCCGGCCGCTGATCGGGGTGGAGGCCTACCTCGCGCCGCGCGGGATGAAGGACAAGGAAGGCCGCGCCGACCGCGATCCGGATCACCTCCTGCTGATCGCCGAATCCGACGCCGGATACCACAACCTGCTGCAGATCGCCACCGCCGCGCAGTTGGAGGGCTTCTACTACAAGCCGCGCATCGACCACGAATACCTGGCGGCGCACGCCGCAGGGCTGATCTGCACCAGCGGCTGTCTGGCGGGGGAGATTCCGCGGGCCCTCGCGGAGGGCCGCACGGAGGACGCCGAGCGGATGACGGGCTGGTACCGCGACGTGTTCGGCGAACGCTTCTTCCTCGAACTGCAATCCCACAACATCCCCGAACTGCAAGAGGTGAACCGCCGGCTGGTGGAAATGGCGCCGCGCTTCGGCCTCGGGCTGGTGGCGACCAACGACGTCCACTACGTTTTGCGGGAGGACGCCCCGGCCCACGACATCCTGCTGTGCATCCAGACTCAGGCGGTGGTGAGCGACGCCAAGCGGATGCGCATGTCGGGCGACACCTTCTACCTGCGCACACCGGACGAGATGCGGGCGCTCTTTCCGGAAACCCCCGCGGCGATCACCAACACCCTGGCGGTGGCGGAACGCTGTTCGGTGGATCTGGGCTTCCAGGGCTACCGCCTGCCGGTGTTCCCGCTTCCAGAAGGGATTACCTCCGAGGAATACCTGCGCAAACTGTGCACGCAGGGATTGCGCGCGCGCTTCGGGCCGCAGGCCGAATCCGACGAGATCCGCGAGCGGATCGAGAAGGAACTCAGCATCATCCACAAGATGGGGTTCGACAACTACTTCCTGATCGTGTGGGACCTGTGCCGCCAGGCGCGCGAGGAGAAGATTTGGTACAACGCCCGCGGTTCGGCGGCCGGATCGCTCACGGCTTATGCGCTGGGGATCACGCTGGTGGATCCGATCGCCCACGGACTGATCTTCGAGCGCTTCCTCAATCCGGCGCGGGTGAGCATGCCCGACATCGACCTGGATTTCCAGGACGATCTGCGCGGGCGGATGCTGGAATACGCGGCGCGGCGCTACGGCTCCGACAAGGTGGCGCAGATTATCACCTTCGGGACGATGGCGGCGCGGGCCGCGGTGCGCGATGTGGGGCGGGTGCTCGACATCCCTCTGCCGGAGGTGGACCGGCTGGCGAAGCTGATTCCCGCCGGCCAGGGCAAGGCGCTGACGCTGAGCGAGGCGCTGCAGGAAGTGCCGCCGCTGCGCGAAGCCTACGAAGGCACCGACTACATCCGCCACCTGATCGACACCGCGCTCAAGCTCGAAGGGGTGGTCCGCAACGCCGGAACCCACGCGGCGGGGGTGGTGATCTCCGACCGCCCGCTGGTGGAATACGTCCCGCTGCACCGGATGACGCGCGGCGGTCTGGAAGAAAGCGCGATGGGGGCGATCACCCAGTTCGAGATGCAGGTGCTCGACAAACTCGGCCTGCTGAAGGTGGATTTCCTCGGACTCGCCACGCTGACGGTGATGCAGCGGGCCTGCGACCTGATCCGCGAGCGGCACGGGGCGGAGCTGGACCTGAACACGATCCCGACCGACGATCCGGCGGTGTTCGAACTGCTCGGGCGGGGGGAAGTGGACGGCGTGTTCCAGGTGGAAGGCTTGGGGATGCGCCGCTACCTGATGGAGATGAAGCCGACCCGGCTGGACCACGTGATCGCGATGATCGCGCTGTTCCGGCCTGGCCCGATCGAGCACATCCCCAGCTACATCGCCCGGATGCACGGGATGCAGCCGGTGGAGTACAAACATCCGGCCCTCGAACCGATCCTGCGCGAAACCTACGGGATCCTCATCTACCAGGAACAGCTGATGCGGGCGGTGATCGAGATCGCCGGATACACGCCCAGCGAAGCCGACGACCTGCGCAAGGCCGTCTCCAAGAAGAACGCCGACTCGATCCAAAAGCACCGCGCCAAATTCATCGAAGGCGCCGGCCAGAGGATGAAGATCTCCGCCGCCCAGGCGGCCGACATCTTCGACGATTGGCAAGGGTTCGCGCGCTACGGCTTCAACAAGGCCCACGCCGCGGATTACGGCGTGATCTGCGCCCAGACGGCCTACCTCAAGGCGCACTATCCGGCGGAGTTCATGACCGCCCTGCTTTCGGTCTCGAAGAACCAGACCGAGAAGGTCGGGTTCTACATCGCCGATTGCCGCCGGATGGGAATCGACGTCCTGCCCCCCGACATCCGCCGCAGCCAGTGGGATTTCACCATTGAGCGGCGCGCCGAGGGCGGATACGCGATCCGCTACGGACTGGGTGCGGTTCGCAACGTGGGCGAGGGGGCGGTGAACGAGATCCTCGTCGAGCGCGAGCGGGGCGGGGAGTTTCAAACGGTCGATGACCTGGCCGCGCGGGTGGACCTGCGCCGGGTGGGCAAGCGCGCGCTGGAAAGCTTGGTGAAGGTGGGCGCGCTGGACTGCCTGGGAGAGCGGACGGCGATCCTCGACACGCTGGATTGCATCCTTTCAGTATCCGGCTCGCACGCCCGGGCCAAGGAATGCGGTCAGATCAGCCTGTTCGCCGCCTCACCCGGCGGCCCGACGGAGACGATCCGGCTGGCGGCGGCGAAGCCCGTTGCGCGGCGGACGATGCTGGCTTGGGAGAAGGAATTGCTCGGGCTGTACGTCAGCGACCATCCGCTCTCGGCCTACCGCGAGAACCTGGACCGGATCGTCACTCACTGGAGCGCGGATTTGGCCGAGCTGCCCAATCAGACCAAGGTCCGCGTGGCGGGGATGGTGACGCACATCCGCGCGCTGCAATCCCGCAGCGGGAAGCCGATGGCCTTCGCAACGATCGAAGACCTGCAGGGTGCGATCGAGTTGATCCTGTTTCCTTCGGTTTGGAAGAAGGCCGGGGACTTGGTGAAGGAAGACGCGGTTCTGGTGGTGGAGGGCAAGGCGGAGGGTGGCAGCGGAACGCCGCGGGTGCTGGCGGATTCGGTCACGGACGACATTCAAAAGGCCGCGGCCGCCGCGCGCCAAGCCGCCGCGCGCTATGAGATGATCGCCGAAACCGCGGCGCAAGCGGAGGAGGATTGGTATCCCCCGCCCGAGGATCCGATGGGGGATCCGACGGCGGAGTCCGCGACGGCGCCGGCGAAGGCGGCCGCGGACCCCGATCCGCCGGCGGCGCCCTGCGATGCGGCGATCCGTCCTACTGAGGAAGCCGCCATCGTTCCGGCGCCGGCCGGGGAGGCGGATGCGGCCTTCCCGATCGCCGCTATCGGGGAGAACAATCCGGAGGCGGAGGCCAATCCGGCGGGGATCCGCCCCGTGCAGACGAAATCGGGATCGGGGAGAAGCCCCGCGGCGGAGGCTGACTCCGCCTCGACAAACGTCAATCCGGCTGCGATCGATCCGGCGGCGGCGATCAAAGCCGGCACGTCGAAGTCTCCCGCGGCGGCGAAAATCGACGGGCCGCGGATGATCCTGCTCTACATCCGCGAATCGGGAGACCGGGCCCGCGACACGCGCCGGCTGAGGATCCTCTACGGCTTGCTGACTTCGTATCCGGGCGCCGACCGCTTCGCCTTCCACATTTCCGAGGCCGAGCGGACCTACCGCCTGGAGTTTCCGACCAACACCACTTCATGGACTGCGGAACTCGAGCGCCAGGTTTTGCACTTGGTCGGAGCCGGATGCGTGGAGATCAAACCGCTATGCGTTCAGTGAGAGCCTTCAAACATCTCCTGCGCGGATTTCCGGAATACTCGGCGTTCGGGATCGGGATTCTCACCGGATGCGGGATGACCGGCCTGGGTCTGGCGGCGCGGACCGGCGCCGCGCTTCCCGGCGGCGGACCGGCAGCCTGGTTCGGGCTGGAATTGTTCGGCGCCATGGGGCTCTCCGCCGCCCGGATCGGCTGGATGTTGGTGTTGGAAGGCACCTTTCTGATCGGCGCGCTGTGCGCGTTTGCGGTTCGCAGTCACTGGGGCTGGTGGTCCACCGCGGTGGCGGGGCTGATCGCGGTCATCTTTTTTCCGGGCGGAACCCTGGCGGGAATCCTTATCTTGCTGGCGCTGGCGGCGCGGCTGATCCGGGAAAAGCCCTGGCTGCGCAAAGCGGCGGCTGGGGTAAGCCCTACCCCGTGATTCTGCGGTGAGGATCTGCCGAACACCGGTCTGGCCGGAGATGCCGGCCTCTTTTCTCAATGGTGTTCCCGTCAGATCGGAACCGCGTTGTTCCCATTGCGGACCGGAAGCACAAGCAAACAGTAATGACTCCAATGGAAAAAATTTTGTATTTGCACAACATGATGCAGGGTTGAAAAAAGTCGGAAACTATCCAATTATTCCACCCTCATCCCGTCTTTCTCCCAGCCCATAGCTTAAGCTGGATGGCTTTCAACAAATGCATATCTTCATCCGCAGAGGTGGGGCTGGGAAGCTGGTCCCGGCGCAATTCCGGGAAAGGTGCCCGATCCTGTCCCGAGAGCCTGTCCCGAGGGAAAGCGAGGGGAGGGCGGATGAGGGGGAGCTTGAGCAGATATTAGGTTTATTTTTTCCCGCTTTCGCGGGATCGGCGGGCTTGGCGCAGGCCGAAAAACAACCGGACTTCGGCCGCCGGCAGCGGAGGAAAAATGGAACAGGGAAAATTCTGGTTCGCCGACCGTATTTATTTTTTGGCGTCGATTATTCTATTGGCGGGAACGATGTTGTATGGATTGCTGGTGATGGGTGTCGGGGGATATGCGGGATATTTGCATGAACAGGGACGTCCGTTGTTCGAGACCACCAGCCAGCATTTGGGGATTGTGGATTACCTTTGCGGATCGATGCTTTTGTGTTGTGGCTCGGCGCCTTTCGGAGCGGCGTTTTCCCTGTTGTTCTTGGGCGTGGGCACTTTGGCCAAAAAGGCGAGGCTGATAGAAGAAGGGAGACTGGAAATCAACAAATTTACGAATATTTGGTATCTTCCCGAAGAGAATACATGGCGAAAATTCCAACCCCTGGCATATCAGGACGTCGGCACATTGGAATTGCATAAGGATGGCGTGGATTTTTTCGGCGGGAAGGAAAAGGTGCTCCTTCGGAACATAAAAACGGTCGGTTATGGAAAACAAGGAAGGGATTTTGTACTCAACTGGGTGCAGATCGAGTATGGTGACGGTCGGAAAGCGTTTTTGGCGGACGGGAATTTTCTCGGATGGAAAGGTTTTTACGGCGGGACAAAGCTTCTGTATCACGCGATCCGGAAAAAATTCCAATAGAGCGGCGAAGTCGCCTTCGGCCCCGCGCCGGCCCGGCCGCGGCCGAAGCGGCCCGGTGGAAAAAGAAGGCCTTTGCTGCGCCGGGCGAGGCGTCGTCCGGGATTTGGCCGAAGGCCTTTCCGGCGGTCCGACGGAGCCTGAAATCCGATTCGGCGGGATCGGTCGGGCAGATCGCCCGGGGCTTCATGCGCGCCCAAGGAGGATAAATGGCGCCGGCGCTTAAACCCAAATTGATCGAATGGATCAAGAGGATCGACCGCGAAGAGCAATCCCTGTTCGTCCATCTTTCCGAATCGGAACGTTCCGTCCGCGGGGAGCCGGACCGGTGGTCGCCGAAGGACGTGCTCGCCCATTTGGCCGCCTGGAAAGAACGGATGGCGGCCAACTTGGCCGCCATGCGCCGCGGAGAGGCAAGGGTTAAGTACGACAACTATGAGGAGATCAATGCCGAGGAGTTCGCCGAGTTTCGCGACTCGCCTTGGACGGAGATACTCGCGAAGGCGGCGGAGGCGAACCGGCGGCTCCTCGAGCAAATCGAGGCGGCCGGCGAGGCGGACCTGAATGCGATGTGGGACGACAAACGGCAGACGTGGAAATCGATCGCGGGGACGGGATACGTCCATCCGGTGATTCATCTGGGTCAGGTCTATCTTGAACGGGACGCTAAGGAATATGCGACCGACCTGCAGGAGTCGGCGGCGGCGGCGCTGACGGGTTTGGGGGCGGGCAGCCGGTGGGACGGGACGGTGAAATACAACCTGGCTTGCCACTACGCGCTGATCGGGGAAAAGGGGAAGGCGGTCGGGGGGTTGAAAGAGGCGCTGGAATTAAATCCGGACCTGAGGGAATGGTCGAAGGAGGATCCCGACTTCGCATCGATCCGGGAGACTCCTGAGTATCTGGCGCTCTACAAGGAGTGACGTGAGGAAGGAAGCGCCGTCCGGTTGAGTCGCCGCCCTTCGCAAAGACCAACAAAGATCACCCGACCATCTGGCTCTTTCCCGGGAACCTCGAGCAACTGCACGGCGGCACCACCTTTGGGGATTCCACGGTCGTCCTGCAAGCCTGCATCAAGGCGCCGGCGGACGGGCTGCCGCAGGTCGTATTGACCGCTGGGCACCGGATTCTCCTGCGCCGATTGCACCCGCCGCCCCCAACTTCCGCTCGGCGCCGGACCTTCCGGATTCGGCGATGGCGGAGAAAAGCGACCGGCTCATCCACCGCGGCGGGTATGGATCCAGCCAAACCGGGCTGTACGGCCGGAAGCCGGCCCGAATCATCCCTACCTATTCCGAGCGCTTAAGCGGCGCCCGGCACATCCGGAATGCGGCGCTCCGATTTAGGCATTCGTTCAGGAGGCGAGATGACGATCCGAGGACAACTGACCAAGGATGATTTCCTGGAATTCCAACGGCTGAACCTTCGGCAATCCAAGTTTGTCGATTGCGGCAACACCCTGATCTACTTTTTTTTCTTGTCCTTGCTGGCGGTGTTGGGCTTTCTGGAAAAGGACCTGGTCGGCAAATGGATGTATTACCTGCCGTTGTTTGCGATCCTGCTGATCATCCCGTTCCTCCACCTGGTGTATTTGCCTTTGAAGTGGCGGCAATTTTACAAGCAGGATCGGGAACTGAGTCTGCCGGTGGATATCGAGCTGGGGGAAAAAGAAATCGTCACCGGCAATTCGGTCGGAAAGGCGGCCCGGGCCTGGAAGGATTTCCGCAAGTGGAAGGAAAACGATCGGCTGTTGCTATTGTACCTGGCGGAGAACAAGGCCGTCCCGTTGCCGAAGAGGTTTTTTAGCCAACAGGAATTGGCTTTTGTCTATGAACGACTGCGGTCGCACAACGTCCCCAAGGCAAAACCCTTCAGCGCATTCACGTGCGTTACCTTCGCGGTGGTCGGATTGGCCGCGCTGGCCGCCGGAATAGCAGCGGCGATGCATATTCTCTTACAGATAATCCAATAGCGGCCCGGCCCGATCCCTTCCCGTCCCTGGGCGGGCGCTGGGCGATACCCGCGGGTCCAAAAACCGATCCAAGGTCGAGCGGGGACGGTTTTGCCCCGCGGGGTGCGACTCCGCTTTCAGGACGCGCAGACCCAACTCCCGAACCAGCGCACCCTCGCCGGCCGCGTCTGAGGAACCCGCGCGGCGCCGGTAAATCGCAATCTCGACGTTCAATTGGCCGAAATGATCCGCCCGGTAGATCGGTTCGTAGTTCCGCGCTAGGGCGTCGGCGATGGCCCGGTACTCCGGCGCGTTCCGCAACAGGATCCAATCCGCATCGGTCAGGATGACCAGCTTGGATTCTCCCGCGGCGAGATACTGCAGGGCGATCTCTCCGTTTACGGCGTGGAGCGCGCGGACAAAGCCGGTATCGGCGTTGAGAAATCCGAATTGCCCCTGTTCCATCCCCGGCAGGACCTTCCGGTCCGCCTCGAGGACGACCGGCAGGCCTTCCAGGGCGAAGATCGGATCGCCGAGCGCGGAGTGCCGCGCCACGACCGCCGCGGCTTCCCGGATTTTCTCGATCGGCAGGCGGCCGCCGGATAGGTCGTAGTAGTACAGCCGGCTGCGCACCAGCCCCATCGCCGCGGCCGCCGCGACCGCCAGCTGCAGGAGAATGCGGGTGCGTTTCCCGATCGTCGGCAGCAGCTTCGCGAACACGATGCCCAGGATGGGGAAGGCGGCGAACAACAGCGGGGCGTCGTATTCCACAAGGTATCCGCCGGTGATCAGGTTCGCGGCGCCGAAGAGGAACAACCCCGCCGCGGTGAGGAACAACGGCCGGTGCGTGTGCAGGGCTCCCTCGAGCCGCCGTGCGCTGAGGATCAGCAGAATCCCTGCGAGCAGGATATAGCCCGGAAATTGCGAAACCAGGGTCGGGGCGCTGATTCGGAGGATTCGCAAAAAGCGCTCGGCGACGGTGAGATCCCCCCATTGGCCCAGGAAGTTCAGATATACATCCCATAACTCGGCGTACGGATTCGGCAGGGCGAGGAACACAAACCACAAGCCGGTCAGCAGACCGAGCGCTCCCAGGACGATTTTTCCGCGGATTCCGGATCGGAGAAAAGCGTAGAGGAGGAATGGGGCGGCGAAGAAGACGGCCGGGAGCCGGGCGAGGACCGCCAGCAAGACGGCCGCGGCGCACAGGATCAGCCGAATCCACCGGCCGAAAGAGGAAGCAAGCAGAAAGAAGGCCAGGAGGAACAGGAAGGCCGTGATCGCGTAGGTTTTGGTGATCGTCTGATGGTAGATGCCGAAGAGGAACGTTCCGCCGAGCAGGGCGGTTATCCCGGCGGCCGTCTTTCCGCCGTACCGGACCGCGATTTTGATCGAAAGCAGAAAAGCGGACAACGAGAAGGCGGCGGAGGTCACCCTTCCCAGGTAGAGGCTCGGCGCCAGAAAATGCTGTCCCAAGCCGTAGACATACGGAAGCAGGGGAGGCTGGGTGAATAGAAAATCCTGGTAGGGGCGAAGGCCTTCGTAGACGAGTTTGCCTGCATACAGATACCAGCCTTCGTCGGCGTTGAAGCGGCCCAGCAGGATAAACGCGGCGCTGTTGATCAGGAACAGGGCGATCCCCGCGGCGGTGAGCACGTCCCACGCGGAGCGCCGCGGAGGATCCGCCGAGCCGGTTCGCTTTTCGGGGATGGGTGATTCCAACGGCGATTCCTGCCCCCGGGGAGAAGTCCGGGACATCCCGCGCCGCCGGTTTCCCGGAAAATTCGAGACGCCGGTATGGGATTCGGATGCGCAGGTTTTCCCGGCCCGCGGGGCTTCCGGATTATACTCCACACACAAACTAGGTTGAGGTTTGCGTAAAGACCCTCAGCCGCAGTGGAATGCGGATTCGGGATTGACCGCCCTAGGCCGTCTTGGCCAAGCGGCGGGGCGGGTGAAAGGAACGCGGTCCTCCCTCCGCTTATCGGACAACCCCCGCACCTGCAAAAAGCAGGAACGGGCTATCGAGAAGGCGGCCTGCGGCGCCTTACGCATCCCGCGGGAGCGGGGCGACAGGAAGAGGGCTTTGGGCGGCGCGCCCTTCTGGATTTCTGATGTATACTGATATTCGGTTTTCCGCAAAGAACGGTCGGCCGCAGGGCGATTGGCCGGGCGGTTTCTGCAAAGGGGAAAGCATAAGGACGCCGCCATGTCGTATAAGCTATCCGTTTCCGCAGATGGGAAATACATCATCGCCAAGCATTGGGGGGACCTTACCGGCGACGTGTTGATAAATCGGATTCAAGAAGCCCATCGGCTTGGCGAAAAATTGGGCATCACCAAGCATCTGATGGACGTGACCGAGGCGAGAAACGTCGATCCGGCATCGAAAACATACCGGTTTGCGAACCAGGACATCCGCAACGCTCCCGGCATCAGCTTGAAGGTGACCGTGGCCGTGCTCGTCGACCCGGAGGATCACACCCACGATTTTTCGGAGACGGCGACGCGGAACGCCGGCCAGAACGTGACGATCTTCACCGACCGGGAAGCGGCGATCCGATACCTCACCGAAAAAAGTTGAAGGGCCAACCGCCCGTGCGCGGACATTCGGTCGGCGGCGGACGGCGCCCGATCCCGCGTTGCACGCCCGGGCCGCAAACCAACGCGGAAACGCCGCGCGCGGGGAGGGTTGCCCCGCCCATTCATCCCCGTGTTCCCCGCAGTGCAGAAACCGCGGGCGGCGCCGGGCGTTTCCCGACCGTTTGCGCAGATTACGCACCTCCGCCCGCGGATGACGGATGACGCCGAAGATGCCCGCCTCTCTGGCAAAAGCCGCAAACTATGCTCCGCTGATCCTTCTATGCGCGGTCTTCTCCCCGCTGATGCTGTATCTGGGCTTCGCATCGGCGTACGACGATCTGCGCCTGCGCTCGCAGGGCGTCCTGGTCCGGGCGGCGGTCACGGATTCCCACGCCGAGGCGGAGGACGGTCCGGAGGGATACAGCATCAAATACGCGTTCCGCCTGGAGGGTGATCCGACGCGGTATTCCCACGCGGACCGGACCGGACGGCGCGATCTTTGGTGTCCGGTGGGCAAAGCGCAGTGGCCGATGATATTAGAAATCGGCCGGGTGGACGTCCTGTACCTGCCGGACGATCCCTGGGTCAACCGGCCGCTGTACGGCGGGGTGGAGGTTTTTAATTCATATGCGGCGGTGTGCATGGGAATCTGCCCGTGGCTGTTGGTCATCCTCGGCCTGTGGGTGAAAAGGGGATCGAAAAACGGCGGCCTTCGACGGCGGCTTTCCGCAACCCCGTCTTTCCCGGTGCGTATTCACTTCCAGCGGAAGGAAGATCCGCCAACCATTCCGGAGGGCCGCGATGGATCGAATAACCCAGCGGATTTCTGTCGACCCAGGAGGCGACGCGCATGATGGCCGCAGCGGATAAAAATTTTTTACGCAAAGCGACCCCCGCCGAGCGTTTTTTCCGGTGGTCGCCCTATTCCATCGTCAGCATGGCGGTCCGGATCCGGGGCGAGGTCGCCGAAAGCATGCTGGGGAATGCGGTCCGCCGACTTCAAGCCCGGCATCCCATCCTCAGGGCGCGGGTTCAGGAGGATTCGGACCATATTCCTTGGTTCATATCCGAGGGCGCCGGGGAGATCCCGGTGGAGTTTTTTCTGCGGAAAACCGATGGCGATTGGATGACCGTGCACCGGGCGGCCTGCGGAATTCCCTTCGAATTCGGCGCGCGGCCGTTGATCCGCTTCCTGCTGGTCCGTTCCCCGGGAATCTCCGAAGTGATCATCCTCTGCCACCACATGATCTGCGACGGCATTTCGCTGGCCTACCTGGCCCGGGACCTGATGCTTCACCTGGGCGATCCGGAACGCCCGCCGGATCCGCTGCCGGATCCGGTGCCCGTCGGGCCGGAGAACCTGCCGCAGGGTCTCTCCCTTAATCCGATCGTCCGGTTTTTCATCCGCCGCTTCAACAAGCGGTGGGAGTCGGAACGGGTGCTGTTCGACCAGGAAGACTACGCCGAGATCCATCGGGCGTATTGGGAGTGGATCAACCCGCGGATGCTCACGGTCGAGCTTTCCGAGGACCGGACGGCGGCGCTGGCCGGGCGTTGCCGGACCGAAGGCGTGACGGTCACCTCCGCCCTCAGCGCGGCGTTTGCCGGCGCCCAAATCCGGATCCGGGGCGTCAGGCCCTTTCAGGACAACATCCACGTCGCGGCCAGCGTGCGCGGCCGCCTGCGCAAGCCGGTCGGCGAAGGGATGGGTTTTTACGCGGGGATGGTCGCCCCGAAGTTCCGCTACAACGTTAAGGCCGGCTTTTGGGACAACGCGCGCAAGTTCCACCGCGCGTTCCGGCCGCTGCTGACCGACAAGAACCTCTGCGAAAATTTTCTGACCTGGGATGCCCTCGATCCGGGCATCTTGGAAGCCTTGCATTTTAAGAAGCTCGGCGCTTTGGTCCCGCCCTCCCGGCCCCGGCACCCAAAGCTGTCGGCCTTCAGCCGGCGCGGGGATATCGTCGCGTCGATCCAGCGCCGGGAGAAGATGGAGGCGCTGGACCGGCTCATCCTGGGAACGGCGGTGACCAACCTTTCGCGGATGGAATTTCCGCGGCGATACGGGGGATTGGAACTTGACCGGTTGATCCTGCATCCCGGCGGCGCATTCCCCATATCCAACGTCAACCTGGTGGTGGGCGCGGTGACCTGCTCCGGAAAGCTCAGCCTGGCGCTGGAATACGCGGAACAGAGGGTGGATACGGCCAGCGTGGAAAAAATCCGGGATGCGGCGCTGGAATGGCTGACGGAAGGATAGCAAAAACCGACGCATCGCGATTCCCGGCGCCCACCGGCCGCGGTCTCCGCGACCGGAGCGCCGGGATTCTCACCGGCGCGCAGGATCATCCGATCGAGGTTGATCCGTCTCGACATGAGGTCTCCGCCGCCGATCTCCCGGTCGGCGCCGACTCCGGCGCCTTTTCTCCGTCGTCCGGCGTTATCCCGCTTTCGCGGGATGATGAATGCCCCGCAAGGCGGAGGGCTTACCGCGCGGTAGTTCAATTTGGCCGGCTGTAGTGCATTTCAACGACGCCAAGCGGCATATTGCGTTGTTCCTTCGTGGTTTTAGCTTGCCCTTGCGAAGCGGGACGGCTTCTTTGCATGCGTCCCGATTGCGCGATGATCGGCGGGAATTCGGGGGCGCTTAAGGATTGGCCCCCCTTTTCATCCCCCGTAATCCTCCCATGCCGTATAATGGGGAAAATCACCCCGACGGAAAAAGGAGGAAACCATGTCTTTTAAAACGCCCCGCCCGAAGCCAGCCGGACCGCTTCCCGCCACTTTGACGGCGGTCCTGCTGCTGGCCGCCCTGGCGGCTTGTGCTCCGGCGGCCGCGACGGCGACCGCCACGGCGACGGCCAAGCCGAAGCCGACGGCCGTTCCCGCGACCGACACTCCGGCGCCGACGTCCACCCCGACGGCCACGTCGACGCCGCTCCCGATCGAATCGTATCCGTCGCTGTATCAAACCCTCGCCGATTATTTTCCGGTCGGCGCGGCGCTCGAGCCCGCGCAGCTCGACGGCGAACGGCATGTCGCCCTGCTGACCCACCACTTCAACAGCCTGACCGCCGAAAACGTCATGAAGCCCGAGTCGATCGGGCCGAGCGAGGGGACCTTCAACTGGACCGGGGCGGACCGGCTGACGGAGTTCGCCAAGGCCAACGGCATGGCCGTGCACGGCCACACGCTGGTCTGGCACCAGCAGACCGGGGAGTGGATGTTCAACGACAGCGAAGGCAAGCCGCTGTACGCGACCCCGGAAAACAAGCAACTGGTGCTCCGGCGCCTCGAGGAGTACATCCGCGCGGTGGTCGGCCGCTACAAGGATTCCGTCAACGTCTGGGACGTGGTCAACGAGGTGATCGACGCGAGCCAGCCGGACTGCATGCGCCAAAGCAAGTGGTATCTGCTCACCGGCACGGACTACATCGCGACGGCGTTCCGCGTCGCCAACCAAGTGGATCCGGACGCCGTGATGCTGATCAACGACTACGGCACGACCGACCCGGCCAAGCAGAAGTGCCTCTATAAGGTGGTCAGCGACCTGCGGGCCAAAGGCGTCCCGGTCGAGGGCGTCGGCCACCAGATGCACGTCAACATCGAGAACCCGACGGCCACCGCCATCGAGCAGACGATCGAGATGTTCGCCCAACTGGGTTTGGAACAACACGTCACCGAGTTGGACATGAGCATCTACACCAACGACAGCGACCGGTACTCGGAAGTGCCGGCCGAGATCCTGGTGACGCAAGGGTACCGCTACCAAGAGATCTTTGACGTCTTTCGGCGCCAGGCCGAGAACATCCAATCGGTGACCTTCTGGGGCATGGCCGACGACCACACCTGGCTGAAGACGTTTCCCGTCACCCGGATTAACCTGCCCCTGCCCTTCGACGAAAACCTGCAGCCCAAACCCGCCTATTGGGGGATTGTGGATCCGTCGCAGCTGCCGGTGCGGACCAAGCATCTGGATTCCTCGCAGGGGACGCCGGCGATCGACGGCGAGCCCGAATCCCTCTGGGATATGCGCTCCTGGACCCGGATCGGCGAGGAGGGCGCCCTCTCCGCTTCCTTCCAAACCCTATGGGACAAGCAACGCCTCTACGTGTTCGCGGACGTCAAGGATTCCACTCCGGACGGGGCGGACGCGGTTGAGATCTACATCGACCAGAACAACGGCAAGACCGAGGCCTACGAGGGCGACGAGATCCACGCCGTCTGCCGCGCGGAGGGATGCACGGGCGCCGACGGCGCCGAGTTCATCTGGACGGCGGCCGAGGACGGGTACCGGCTGGAGGCGGCGTTCCCGCTGGACCAGGAATCCACCCTCAAGCGGGAAATCGGCTTCGACCTGCGCGTCACCGACGGCGCCCAGCCGGATTCCCCGCTGTCGTGGAACGACACGACCCACGGCCAGGATTCCGGCACGGCCAACTACGGGACCCTGGCCTTCGTGAAATCCGTCGCGGTGGCGGTCGCGGTGCCGGGCACGCCCGTGATCGACGGCGTCGAGGATGCGGTGTGGGCCGCGGCCAACGAGATCTCCACCGACGTTTGGGCGCTGGGCTCGAGCGGCGCGACGGCCAAGGTCCGCACGCTGTGGGACGGCGAATACCTCTATGTCTACGCGGTGGTGACCGACAAACTGCTGAGCAAGGCCTCCGGCAACTCGTGGGAGCAGGATTCGATCGAAGTGTTCCTGGATCAGAACAACGCCAAGACCCCCACCTACGAGGCCGACGATGCCCAGTACCGGATCAACTTCGAAAACTACCAGACCTTCAACGGCGACGCGAAGCCCGAATTGATCAAAAGCGCCGCGCGGGTCGTCTCCGGCGGCTACGTCGTCGAGTTGTCGATAAAATTCGATTACGTCGTTCCGGCGGAGGGCGGGCGGATCGGCTTCGACTTCCAGGTTAACAACGACGAGGACGGCGACGGCGTGCGGGACAGCATCGCCAAATGGTTCGATCCGACCAACGAGACTTACCAAAACACCTCCGGGATGGGCGTGCTCGAGTTCGGCAAGCCGAAATGACCGGCCGCCCGGCCGCACGGTTGTTCCCTTCGATCTGATACGGTGCATTGCGGAGAGAGGGACATGGATGCTCTCCATGTCCCTCTTTTCATTTCCGCCGCGGCTCTTCGGAGGACCGGCGGCGGCCGTCCGGAGAATGCGGATACAATACCGGAAGCAAACTCCTGCGGAAGGGACGGCCGGGGCAAGGGCGGCCGCCGGGAGGCTCGAGCATGCCTGCTCGAAGAAAATCGAAGCCGCGGATCCTCTCCGGGCGGACGGAGCTCCGCCGGTGGCCGGCGGGCTTTTCCCCGCGCGAAGTCGGCGAGCGGATCGCCGGGAACTACGCCGAGCGCCCGTTCGAATGGCATGACGGTTTCCTATACTACCCTGATGTCTGCGCCGGCTATGGGGCGCTGACCTTCGCAGCCCTCTCGGGCGACACCGGCCTACGGGACAGGCTGATCCGCAAGTTCGACATCCCGTTGATCGCCGAAGTCTCCCAAAGGATATCGCCCGAAGCCCACGTGGATTACCGCGTCGCCGGCGCGGTCCCGCTGGAGATCCATCTGCAGACGGGGGAATGGAAATACCTCGACCTGGGCATGGACATCGCGGAGAGGCAATGGGAATCCGCCGGCCCGGATGGCATCACCGCCGAAGCCCGCTACTGGATCGATGACATGTACATGATTACGATCCTGCAAGTGCAGGCGTACCGCGCCGCCGGAGATCCGCGCTGCCTCGACCGAACCGCGCTGGCGATGTCCGCCTACCTCGACCGGCTTCAGCAATCGAACGGCCTCTTTTTCCACGCGCCCGATGCGCGGTTTTTTTGGGGACGTGGCAACGGCTGGATGGCCGCCGGCATGGCGGAATTGCTGCGCGCGCTGGCGCCCGATCATCCGCGGCGCGCACGGATTCTCGCCGGCTACACGCGGATGATGTCTGCATTGCTGGATTGTCAGGGCGGCGACGGTTTATGGCGCCAGCTGCTCGATGACCCCGGGGCCTGGCCGGAAACCTCGGCCTCGGGCATGTTCGCGTTCGCGATGGTCTGCGGGGTGAAGCAGCGCTGGCTGGAGCAAGCGGCCTACGCGCGGGCGGCGCGCAAAGCTTGGCTCGGGCTGGCGCAATACGTCGACGGGGGCGGGAACGTGCGCGAGGTGTGTACCGGAACCCCGACGGGAGATTCGGCCGGGTATTACCTTGCTCGACCGCGCGTCGTCGGCGATCTGCACGGCCAGGCGCCGCTGCTCTGGACCGCCTCGGCGCTGTTGCGCTGATCCCGCCGGCAGCGGGCAGGACGATCATCGCCCATGGATGCCGGCTACGAGCACCCCGCTTCGTGACCGCGTAGGTTCCAGTCACCGAACCCGCGCACTCCGCGGGGCAGGCGCGGGCATGACGAACATTGTTAACTTCGATAACTTCCACAGCTTCCGGGGCGGCGCGAAGGAGGAATTCATCCGAAGCGCGGTCTGGATCGCCCCCGGCGGACGCATGGTGAAGGCGAGGATCGAGTTGTTCGCCATCCGGCCGGAGGAAGGCCCGCGGATCGGCCTCGAATTCCATGTTAACCACGACGAAGACGGCGACGGCCGGCGCGACAGCGTCGCCATCTGGCACGATCCGAGCAGCCATCCGTTCTAGCACTCGTCCGGATTGGGCATGCTCGAGTTCGGCCCGCCGGCCTGATCCGGCGCGCGGCTGTCCCATCCTACCTCCCCCTGCAGTTCCATCATCCTTTCCCGACGCATCCATCGCCCCCTCCTCCCCTCCCATATCACGGGAGGGGAGGAGGGGGAAGGGGGGAGGAGGGATGGGATGGAAATATGGACGCGCACCTCTCTAAAGTACAGCTTCACCAATGCCGCCGCCCCTCGAGGCGGTACATATCGCAGAAGCCAATGGAAAAAGTGGCGACGGATCCTTTGCAAATGAACCCTCTTCACCTGGAATAACGGTATCCCCGCCCCGTCACCGTTTGAATCTTCGCCGGGTGCGATGGATCCGCCTCGACCTTTTCGCGCAGGCGGCGCACCAGTTGGGCCAGGCTGTCGTCGCGCACGCCGCGCTCGAAGACCCGGTCCTCCGGCCACACGGCGCGGATCAGATCGTCCTTGGAGCAGATCTCCCCGGCGTGCTTCTGCAGGTATGCGAGCAGCAGGGCTTCCTTGGCGGTCAACCGGTCCGCGGAGAGGGCGGCGGGACGGCCGGCGGCGAGGAGCGGCAACCCCTCCAATCCGGCGGTCCGGATTTCCTCGTCGCTCGGGTTGTCGGCCCAGAATTCCTCCAGCCGCTTGCGGACGGCGGAATGGGCGCCGAGCTCCGCAACGTCCGACTTTGCGCCCGCGGCGCAGGCATCGCAGGCGGCCCGCAGCAAAGCGGGGTAGCCGCGCGTGGCGGCGATGAGCTTCTCGACCGCGCCCGCCTCGAAGGAGATTCCGCGGCGCTCGGCGAAGCGGGCCGCCGTCCAATGCGCGTCCGCGGCCGAGAGCGGCCCGAGCCGGATTGTGCGGGCGTAGCACAACTCGGATAGTTCGGTGTGCTCCGGCAGGGCGTGACGCGTCGCCAGGACGTACGTCAGCCGGTATTTCCACGAATCGCGCAGGGCGCGCAGGTTTCCGTTCAGCGCCGGGTCCGCGGCCAGAGCGGGCGCGCGGCCGAACGGCATGCTGAGATCGAGAGCCAGGCAGAGGGAACCGGCGGAGGGATCCAGACGTCTATGCAACAGGGCTTCCAGCGCGGGAAGCCCGTCCGCGCATCCGGCGTCCTCCCCGTCCGCCGCGGATTCGCAGATCAGGCGGATCAGCGCCGGGGCGGTGAGGGCGGACAGCCGGTTGCCGTCGACCAACAGAATGGGAAGGCCAGGAGTGGAATGCGAGCGGGCCAGGTGGACGAGCAGGTTGCTCTTTCCGGCGCCGCTGAGCCCGATCAACGAGACGCATTCCCCGGCGCGGACCGCCGCGAGGATCTGCGCGATCTCGCGCGAGCGGTAGTCGGGCGGATACTCGTCGCGAACGGACATTGGAAAAATCCTGCTCCGGTTGTGAGGACGCTCGGATCGGCGATTGCGGGCGTTGCCGCGCCGAATTATACTATTCGCATGCCGATGCGGCCGAGGATCCTGCTTGCGGTTTTGGGAATCGCCGTCGTTTGCGTCTCCTGCGCGGCGATCCTTTACGCGTTTTGGCCGCTCTCGTCCGTCCGCGAGCAGATCGTGATCTTCTCAAATCTGTTTGGCTTGCCATGAACTCCCACCGCCGCTCGGGCTGGAACCGTCGTCTGCGCGGAGCCGCCGTGATCCTGGCCGGCGCAGGAATGATCATCTTCGCCGCGGGCTGCGGCGGCGCCATGGGCCCCATTAAGGCCGTTGTCGCGACGCCGAAACCCGGGGCGGCGCAGGCGCCCACGGCGAAGGTGGCGAAAAGCCCGCCCCCGACGACCTTTCCCTCCGCCACTTCCATGTTCTACCCCACCCCCCGCGCGACGGCGTTTACCACGCAGGAAAAACCAACGTCCGCTTCCGGAGTGTTGGAGGTGCGCGAGGAAAGGATGCTCGAGGTGGAGTGGCCGCCGCAAATGCGGCTGGGCGAATCCGACGCCCTGCGGCTTTCGCTGATTCCCTTGCGGGAAGGATACCTGGTCACAGCCGAGTTCGAGGAGCACACCGTCCGCAACAATGCGGTGACGGTGGCGCGGTTGGAAGGTTATTCCCTGTGGGCCTCGGCGCGGGTCGACGCCGCGGGCTTCCTACTTTCGCCCGAGGGCGAACAGGTGCGCGCGCTTCCCGAGGGGGAACCTGTCACCTGGCGTTGGACCCTCACACCCCGCAGCGCCGGCCGCCAACGGATATCGCTCGTCCTGCTCCTGCGCTGGGTCCCGATCGAATCGCAGACGGGTCCTATCCGCGAACGCGAGCTGTATTCGCGCTCGCTGACGGTGAACGTCCTCTCTTTCCTGGGGCTGACCGCGCGCCAGGCGGCCGGCGCCGGATTCGCCGGGCTCGGGATCGGCGGCGCGTTCAGCATCCCGCTGACGGCGTACATCCTGCGGCCGAAGGGCAAACGCCTGCGCTCCGCCGCCCCCAACCGGCGGCTGATCATCGAACTGCCCGCGGGCCTCGCGCTGGCCCCCGCGGAGCAGAACCTGCTGCGGATCCTCTTCCGGGCCTACGCCCGGATCACGCTCGAGGCCGAATTCCGCTCCGGGTATTCCGGCGCGCGGACCTTCCTCGTTCTGCCGGTGCGGGCCGACAGCCGCAGCGACGCTTACACCATCGCCAAGCTCGGCGATTCGGAAGCCGTACGTCGCGAGTACGAGAACTACGAAGCCTTCGTCAAGGATACGCTCCCGCCGATCACCGCCCGGATCCAGGAAGTTCCCGTCACTGATTCGACGCGCGCCCGGCCGGGCCGCCCCGCATCGGCGGCCTTGCGCTACACCTTCATCGGCGAGCCGGGGAAGAAGCCGGTCAGCCTGCGGTCGGCCCTGCTGGAAAACCCCGATCCGGCGTACCTCGAGCGGCTTTTCGACACCTTCGGCCCGGGCTGGTGGATGCAGCGCAAGCCATATGCCTTCCGCGCTTTGCAGGAATATGACCGGGCCCTGCCGGCGCATTTCGTCCTCGAACCGGCGCCGGGCAGGGCGGAGGCGGTCTTCGACGGCCGCGCCGCGCCGGCCGATTCGGCGGGCGCGATCGGCCGGACCGTGCGCTTGAAAAATTTCCGTTGTGCGGAAATCCGCCCGGGCGGGAAATCCCTCTCCCTGCGCGGCGAGCCGCCGCCGGGCCAGCCGGCCCTGCGGGTGCGGTGGCGGAGCGCCGACTACGCGGATGGCGCTGTCGGACGGATCGTCGCCACGCGGAAAACCCTGCTCGAGGAGTTGACGGCGGGCTTGGATCTGTGCGGGTTGCCCGATCCGTTCGCGGCGCTCGAGAACCGTTTGGCGGAACGAATCCGGGGCACCCAATCCATCCTGCACGGCGACCTTAACCTCGAAAACATCCTCGCCGGTCCGGGCGGGACGGTCTGGCTGATCGATTTCGCACAGACGCGGGAGGGCCACACGCTCGCCGATTTCGCTCACCTGCAGGCCGAGATCGCCGCCCATGTCGTGGCTCCCGCCCTGGGGGATCCGTGCGCGTTGGCCGGGCTCCTGCAGGGGAAAAAGCCCATCCCGCCGGTTTTCCGGCTGATGGAAGCGATGGAATCCGTCGCCGGGCGGTGCCTGTTCAATCCGGCGCAGCCGCGTGAATACCGGCTGGCGCTGTTCCTTTCGGCGCTCGGCGAGTTGAAACACACCAACCTCGATCCGACTCAGCGCAATTTCCTCCTGGTGTACGCGGCCCATCTGCAGACGCAGCTAGCGTGAAGACCGCGGGGCTGTCGATAAAGTAATTAATGGTATTTGTGGAAAATTCCCAGCCGGAGATAGTCCGTCATTCCCGCGCCGGCCCTCGGCGCGTTCTTCGCCGGGGGTGGGTTTA
>JAFGKK010000061.1 GCA_016928575.1 Anaerolineales bacterium | reverse complement strand
GCGGCTGGCAAGTCCCGTCATGCCCGCGGGTACTTAGCGGGAATCCAGCGGCTTTGGAATTCTGTATCCGCAGAAAAAAAGTCCATGGATCCCCGCCAAAACCACGCGGGGATGACATCCTGATCGTCACGCCCGCGCCCAAGAAGCGGACATCCAGCGACGTTCTCGCAAACCTCATCCGGACACATCTCTCCCAGCGTCTGTCCCGAGCGAAGCGAGGGATCAGCTGGGAGAGGGGATGGGGGTGAGGGAGGGCTTAATAATCACGCGCCTCCGGCGCGAAACGGGTGATGACCACCGGGCGTTGCTCGAAGCGGACGCCTTCGAAGACCGGGGCCGCGCCCGCTCCGCCGCTGCGCCGGGCGAGCGTGTGATGGAGCCAGTTGGAATCGTCGCGGCTGGAAAAATCCTCGCGGAAATGAGCCCCGCGGCTTTCGGTGCGGTGCAGGGCGCAGGCGGCGGTCACTTCGGCTAGGTCGAGCAGACCGCCGAGTTCGAAGGCTTCGAGGATCTCGGTGTTCCACCGGCGCCCGAGGTCCGCCAGACCGATTCGTCGGTAGCGGGATTTCAGATCGCGCAGGATCTGCAGGGCCTTCTCCAGCCCGCGGGCGATGCGCTGGACTCCGACGTGTTCGGTCATGCAGCGCTGCATCGCGGCGCGCAGTGCGCCGACCCGTTCGGACCCGCGGCTTTCCTTGAGGCGGATCAGTTCGCGCTCCGCGTCCTTCCCGGCGTCGGCCGGAAGCGCACCCAGCGTGCGGACGGCGCAGTATTCCGAGATCGCGAGCCCGCTGCGCCGGCCGAACACCAGCAGGTCGACGAGCGAATTGGTCCCCAAGCGGTTGGCGCCGTGAACCGAGACGCAGGCGCATTCGCCCGCGGCAAACAGACCCGGCACCGTGTCGGGATTCCCGCCCGGCGCGGCGGCGGAGCGCAGCACGCGCCCGTTGCAATCGGTCGGGATGCCGCCCATGGAGTAATGCGCGGTCGGCTGGACGGGCACCGGCGCCTTCATCGGATCGATCCCTTGATAGACCCGCATCAACTCGATGATGTCGGGCAGCGAAGCCTCGAGGTCGGCCGCGGCGACGGTCCGGCCGCCCGGCGCGCTGCCGAAGCGGTTGATCGTCTCCGGCCGCAGGTCGAGGTGCAGGTAATCCTTCCCCTCCACGCCCCGTCCGGCGCGGATCTCCTGGTACATAAAGCGCGAGATCATGTCGCGCGGGGCGAGGTCTTTGAGATGCGGCGCGTACTTTTCGAGGAAGCGTTCGCCCGCGCCGTTGAGCAGGATCCCGCCCTCGGCCCGCGCCGCCTCCGAAAGCAGGATTCCCATTTTGTAAATGCCGGTCGGGTGGAATTGGAAGAATTCCATGTCCTCCAGCGGCAGGCCGCGGCGGTAGACGGCCGCCACGGGTTCGCCGGTGAGCGAGTGGGCGTTGGAGGTGACGGCGAACATCCGCCCGAAGCCGCCGCTGGCGAGCAGCACGGCCTTGGCGTGGAAGAGGTGCATTTCACCGGTCTTGATCTCCACCGCCGCCACGCCGCGGACCGCGCCGTCCTCCAGGATCAGGTCGAGGACGAAGAATTCGTCGAAGAAGCGCACCGCGCGGCGGAGGCAATTCTGGTACAGGGTCTGCAGGATCATCAAGCCGGTGCGGTCGGCGCTCTTGCAGGCGCGCATGATGGGCGCCTTGCCGAACTCGCGGGTGTGGCCGCCGAAGCGGCGCTGTTCGATCCGGCCGTCGGGCGTGCGGTCGAAGGGCAGTCCGAGGTGCTCGAGCTCGAGCACCGTCTCGGCCGATTCGCGGGCGAGGATCTCGGCCGCGTCCTGGTCGACCAGGTAATCGCCGCCCTTGACGGTGTCGTACATGTACCAATCCCAGCGGTCTTCCTCCATGTTTCCCAGAGGCGCGGCCACGCCGCCCTGCGCCGTCCCGGTGTGCGAGCGGACGGGGTGCATCTTGGAAAGCACCGCCACCTTCGTTCCCGGCGATGCGTGCAGCGCGGCCATCAGGCCGGCTCCGCCGGCTCCGACGATCACCGCGTCGAACGTGTGCTCTGCGGTCATGAACGGACTCCTCCGATCACGGCGGCGGCCCCGAGCAGCGTGACGAACAGCCAAAACAGAAACAGCAGGATTCGGATCACGCGCCGCGTCCGCCGGCCGTGGATGTAATCTTCCAGCACTTGGCGCAGGCCGTTTACGCCGTGCGCGAAGGCGAAGCAAAGCAGGAACGCGTCGTACGCGCGCCAGCCGAAGCTGGCCCAGCGCATCGCCACGTAATCCAGGTTGATGTGATGCACGCCGACCAGCATGTCCTGGATCACCACGTGGATCCAGACCAGCGGCAGGAGCAGGATCCCGCTCAGCCGCATCAGGATCCAGGCGGCGGTCATCCAGGAAGGACGGCCGGCGGAGAGGCGGGTAGACAGGGCGGTCATCGCAAACTCCTACCAGCCGAGAAAGGTGTAGCCGACGAAGTTGCCGCCCATGATGATTCCGGCGGGCAACCAGCACAGGAAAGCGAGCAGGATCGTGAGCCGGACCGACAACCGTTCCCGGTCGATCGTCCAGGCCTGCGGCAGGACCAAGTCGAACAGCGCGATGCGGAAGCCGTTCAGCCCGTGGTAGACCACCCCGGCCATTAGCGCGATCTCGGCCAGCATGAAGAAGGGGGAGCGGTACACGGCCATGAACTGCTCATACCCCTGCGGGTGAAGGTACACCATCGACGTGTCGACGATGTGAATCGAAAGGAACAGCAGCACCGCCAGCCCGCTGATGCGGTGAAGCACAAAGGCGACCATTCCCTCCCGCGGGCGGTAATGCAGGGAGGCGCGGGTGAATCGGACAAACGATTGCATGCCAGGGCTCCGTTCCAGCACGGCGTTGCGCGCGGCGGGACCGGGCACTATAGTAACACCCGACCCCGGCGGTTCGTCACGCTCAGATGTTTAGGCGGCAAGGGGGAATTATATCCCCCTCCGAACCTCCCCCATTTGCGTCAGGACCTTTGTGCTTCTTTTAAGAGTCTGCCGACGCAACTGGGGGAGGATGGAGGAGGGGGGGCACACGACCAGCGTTACCAGCTTCCCGTTCCTCCCGGCCCAGATGCCGCGGTCGGTGACCTTCGCGCCGGGACCGGCCGGGAGCGAGAACACCGCGAAGGGGAGGATCCGACCCGCCGGATCGAGTCCGAGCGCGCCGATCGCCCGGCGCAACTCCGCAGCGCCGGCGGCGTTTTTTTCACCCGCTGATAGAATGTCCTTCGGGACGGTCAAGCCGTGGATCGGGAGGGCTAATGCAAAAGGGGAAATCCAAAAGCTCGCTGGCAGCCGGGTTGCCGATCGGATTATCGGTCTGCCTCGTTTCAACCGTAGTGATTGTTTTTGCGGTCCACCGCGGCGGCGTCCCCCTGCCGGGGCGGGAAAGCCGTTCCCCGTCCGCCGAGGCGGCGGCTTCCCCTCCGGACGCGGCCGCATCCTCCCTCCCCACCGTCGGGCCGACCCGCGCCGGACCGGTGACCATTCGTTGGTGGCATACCGATGATGTGACGAATACCCGAGAAGTCTGGCGGAAGCTGGCCGACGAATACACGGCCGCGCATCCCAACGTGACGATCGAAATCACCACGCCGGAAGGCGGCGGATCCCACAAAACCGCCGTGGATAACGCCATGCGGGCCGGCGATCCGCCCGATATTTTCCTCAGCTGGGGCGGATCCGAGTTAACCGCGTACGCCAAAGCCGGTTTCCTGTTGGATATCACCGGGTACCTCGACGCCGACGGCGGCGCCTGGCGCGAGACGTTCGGTCCGGGCGCCCTGGGCGTTTTTTCCTTCGCAGGCAGGAACTACGGCGCGCCGTGGGAGATGGGAATGGCCGGGATCTGGTACAACAAGACGCTCTTCGCGCGGGCCGGGATAACCGCTCCGCCCGCGACCTGGGCGGAATTCCTCCACGCCGTCGACGCGCTCGCGGCTGCCGGGATCACGCCGATCGCCGTCGGCGCCGGCGATCGGTGGCCGGCCGCACTGTGGTGGGAATACCTCGCCACCCGCCTCGGCGGCCAGGCCGCCTTCGAGGCCGCCTGCAGCCGCACGGGGTCCTTCGCCGATCCGCCGTTCCTGGAAGCCGGAGAACTGCTCAGGGATCTCGTGACGCGCTCGCCCTTCCAGGAGGGATTCCTGGACACGGCTTACGAAGACGTGGCCGCCCTGATCGGCGACGGCCGGGCTGCGATGGAGCTGATGGGCGAGTGGAGTCCGACCGCGTATAATTTCGCCAGCGCCGACAAGCAAGGGCTTGGGGATGCGCTGGGTTGGTTCCCCTTCCCGGCGGTCGAAGGCGGAAGGGGCGATCCGGACGATGTCCTCGGCGGTGGAAAAGGCTTTATGGTCGGCAGGAACGCCCCGCCGGAAGCCGTCGATTTCCTCAAGTATCTTACCCGCGCGGAATCGCTTGCCCGGTATGCGGCGGCTGCTTTCGGTTCATCCCTCCCGCCGGTCCGAGGCGGCGCAGCGGGATTGACGTATCCCTTGATGGTCGTCATTCAGCAGGCGGTTTGGAAGGCCGGATACGTGCAGCTGTACTATGACTCAGCTCTGCCCAGGACGATGGAGAGCGCAATAAACGACGGCGTCTGGGGAATCTTCGCCGGGACGCTCTCGCCGGAACAAGCCGCCCGGGGGATCGAAGACGCGGCCGAAGCGGATTTGGGGTGATCCCCCCGTCCGGCGAATGAACGGGGAAGCCGATCAAGTTTCATCCGGACCGCCCGGCCGCCCTCGAATATCCGTTTCCACCGGCGCTCGCCGCCGTTCGGAAAAGACGGCGAACGGACTTCGCCGGCGGAGATTGCGCGCGTCGACCGATTCGGGGATAATCTATTGGTTCTATCGAACTGTTCAGATCTTCTTAATGGAGGGAATATGACCGTTCGGAAATCCAACAACGCAATCCGATACATCGTCGCCGCGGGATTGGCGGCGCTCGTTTGTTGTATGTGCGGTTTTCTTGCTTCTGCGGCGATCGGCGGCGTTTACCTGATGACCCGCGGAACCGATTCGCCGCCGGCGGCCGCCACGGGCGCCGCCACCGCGGCCGCGGCCTCCGCGCCGGACGAGCCCGCGGAACCGACCGGCACGGCGGAGCCGCCCGTCCCGACCGTCGAGCCGACCGGCACGTCCCCGGTGACCTTCACCTGGTGGCATATAAATTCCTCCAACGAAGGGCGGGATTACTGGCAGACCCTGGCGGATGAGTACATGGCCGTCCATCCCAACGTGACCATCCACGTCACCGTGCTTGAAAACGAGCCCTTTACAACCAAACTCACCACGGTGATGCAATCCGGCGATCCGCCCGACCTTTTTCAGAGCTGGGGCGGCCGGACGCTGAACGAATATGCCGAGGCCGGATTGCTCAAGGACATCACCGCCTACCTCGACTCGGACGGGGGAGCCTGGCGCGGCACCTTCAGCCCGGGGGCGCTCGGCGTATATTCGTACGGCGGCAGGAATTACGGCGTGCCGTGGGATATGGGCTTGGTGGGTTTCTGGTACAACAAGCAGCTCTTCGCATCCGCCGGAATCCCCAATCCGCCCGCGACATGGAGCGACTTCTTCATCGACATCATGAAGCTCCAGGCGGCCGGGATCATCCCGGTGGCCCTCGGCGAAGGCGACAGATGGCCGGGCATGTTCTGGTACGCGTACCTGGCCACCCGCATCGGCGGCCAAGCCGCGTTCGAATCGGCCTACGACCGCACGGGATCCTTCGCCGATCCGGCGTTCGTCGAGGCCGGCCGGGAGCTCCAGAAGCTGGTTGCGAATTCGGCGTTTCAGGAAGACTTTCTGACCGCGTCCTACATCGACGAAGCAACCGCCATGGGCTACGGCGATGCCGCGATGGAGCTGATGGGTCAATGGGCCCCGATGGTGGATCGGGACAATAGCGGAGACCCGCAGGATTTCCTCGAAAACCTCGGCTGGTTTCCCTTCCCGGCGGTCGAGGGCGGGGCGGGCGACCCGGACGACGTGTTCGGCGGCGGCAACGGCTTCGCCGTCGGCAAGAACGCCCCGGCCGAGGCCGTCGATTTCGCGAAGTACCTGACCCGGGTGGAGGCTCAAATCCGATGCGCGGAAGAAAACTTATGCATCCCGGTGGTCAAGGGCGGCGAAGCGGGCTTGACGGATCCCCTCCTGCTCGCCGTCCAACGCCAGCTTGCCAAGGCGAAATACCTGCAGCTGTACTATGACCAGTACCTGGGTCCGTATTTGGGCCAAGTCGTCTACGACAGCGTCTGGGACCTCTTGGCCGGGAGGGTGACGCCGGAACAGGCCGCCCAGACGATCGAAGACTGCGCGCAGCAGGAGCTGGGATAGGAATACGGCGCGGAATTTCCACCAACGGAGCGTGGAGGAGCGTCTGCCTCGAAAGCGCCGTCCGGCGGCTTTCGAGCGTCAAGCCCGCACCACGCCTCCGACCACTGCGGCCGGCGCGGGGATGACGGTCACACGAATTCAAGGAAGTCGATTCAGTAGCGCGCTCCGGCTGTCTGAACAGCTCCCAGGGGAGCAAGCCATGCTCAAACCGGCAACGTCGGCGCCGCGACGATCCAGATCGCCGTTCCGGGCGATCTGTCCGGATCTGCGGGGGAATATTCGAAGGCAAGGTATTTGCCGTCCGGCGACCAGGAAGGGGCTCCCGCGTACCCGGACACCCGCGTGGTTTGGATCGGATCACCGCCGGAAACGGAGATGACAAACAGGTTCACGGATCCGCCGTCCGGCTCTTCCACGCTGAACACGATCCATTCCCCGTCTGGAGAGAAGGAAGCGTCGGTCTTGTCGCCGTCGCCGCCGGTGATCCGCCTGCGGTCCGATCCGTCCGCGTTGACCACCCACAAATCCCATTGCGTTCCGTCGAACCTCTGATAGACGATGCGTCCGCCGGCGGGCGACCAGTTCGGCTGGCGGCAATCCTCCTGCGGATCCGTCAGCGCCCGATACGGGTCCGATCCATCCACCGCGAACACGGTGATCACGCCGTTGTCCTCCGCGTCCAGCCGGTGCGATTCGAAAACCACCCGGACGCCGTCGGGGGAAAGCGAAGGTTCGTAGGCCATCCGGTCGGCGCGGTCGGTGATTCGGATCTCCTCACCAGGTCCGCCGTCCTCGGCGATCCAATAAATTTCGTCGTGCGGTTCGCGGGAGGAGGAAAAGACGATCCGGCTTGTGGCGGCATTCCACGCTGATCCGGGAAGGTTGACATTGTCGCTGCCGTCGGAAACGAGAACCCTTAGGGAGTGATCCCTCAGGTCGTAGATCAGGATGTCCGCCGGACCGCGGTTGTATCCGCCGGAAAACCGGGTGAACATCAGCCGGACGCCTTCCGGAGACCAGGCCGGATTCTGGAGGCTTCCTTCCACGGGGATGGCAACCTGCCCGGCGGCAACCGGCAGGGTCGAAGGATTCGGCGTGGAGCATTCCGTGGGCGCCGCGGAGGGAGTGGGTGCCGGCGACGGGCGCACCGTAAAGAAACCGCATGCGCATGCCGCTGATGCAATCCCAGCCAGAAGGATCCCCCTCCTCTGTCCTCCCCCGTTAGGCATAACCCGCCTACCGGGGGAGGATTCCCGCGTCGTGGGTTCTGATCCGTCAGGCATCATCCGCCTGGCGGGGGAGGATTCCTGCGTCGTGGGTTCTGATCCGTCAGGCATCATCCGCCTGGCGGGGGAGGATTCCTGCGCGAAATCCTCCCCCGACAAGCGGGCTGCTTGGCGGGGGAGGGCAGGGGAGGGGGCGGATAATAAAAAAAGTTCATTGCACATCGCGCCTCCCGATCCATTCCCTCCATCCCCCTATGGCCATCTCCCGGACTGCGCGATCCTACAACACGCGATGGTATCCTTTGGAAAATGGGGGATTGCCGGGTGAGGATGACGGGCTGTTTGAGAAATATTCATCCGCCAGCCCCGGCAGTTCCGCGAGGCTGCCGATCCGTGGATAGGCCGCGTCCTGGTCGCCGCTTCCCTCCTTCGCCAGCCACACCGAAAAGATCCCCAGCGCGGCCGCCGGCGGAAGGTTTTCCCTCCGGTCGTCGATGAATAGGCAATCCTTCCCGTCGGCGCGCAGGCGCTCGAGCAGAATGCGGTAGATCGCCGGATCCGGTTTGCGGAAACCGGCCTCGCCGCTGGTCACCGTAATTCGAAACAGCTTTTCCAACCCGTGCCGTTTTCGCAGATAGGCCGACCACTCGGCGACGTCGTTGGAGAGGATCGCCAGGGAATATTTCCCCGCCAGCGCTTCCGCGGTTTCCAGCAGGTGCGGATCCAGCTGCAGGCAGTTGTCGAGATATTCGCGTTCGACGGCGGGATATTCCCGCCCCAGCCCGAAGCCGTTCCGTAATTCACGGGGAGCGATCCGCCCCAAGCTGGCCTGCCGGTACGCGGCGTGCACGGTTTCCCCGTCGGCGGAGCAGCCCCGCCGGCGGAGAAACGGGACGAGCCGGTTGGAGACGTCGTCGGCTTCGTCAAAGATCACGCCCATCGCGTCGAACACGATCCAGCGGGTTTTGCCGGGGCTCATCCGCCGGCATTTTCTCCCCAGCGCCTATAAATCCTTGCCGAAGCGCAGTCCGGGTTGTTCGTACCCGAGCCGCCGGTAGAGCTCGTGGGCTTCAATCCGCTGGCGTCCGCTAGTGAGGGTCAATTTGTCGATCCCGCGTTGCTTGAGCCGGCCCTCCGTCCATGCCATCATCCGTTCTCCGATGCCCCGGCCGCGGTATGGCTCGTCCACCACCAGCCCCAGCAGGCGGCCGTGCAATCCGTCGTATTCAAGCGCACTATGGAGAAAGACGCCGACCAGCCCGACCACGCGTCCTTCCGTCTCCGCGACCCAGACGGCGTATTCCGGGCTCCCGCGCATTCTCGAGATTCGATCCGCGATTTGGGCGTCGCTCGAAGGATACCCCAATTGCCCCACCAAGCGGGCGATAGCCGGCGCGTCGGACTCCGTGGCGTTTCGGATTATGACAGCGGATGCGGGATCGGCCTGCAAGGGTTTTCTCCACTATGTAAGTAGCCATGGACCATCGACCATGGACGATGGACCATGGCCGGTCACGATTCAAGATGGTTCTTTGGAGATCGATGATTTTCCCGTTCGAAACCAGCCGACGTTCGTCGTCCACTAACCATGGTCGGTTTTCCTACGCCCGGTCCAACGCCTTCAGTTCCAGGTTCCCGCAGCGCGTGCAGCGCAGGGCGGTGACCGAAAACCGCTTCCGGGTGAATCCCGCCCGGCCCGCTTCGTCCGGGTCGCCGGCCGCCCAGGAAAGGTCGAGGACGTCGTTTTTGGCGGATTGATCTTCGAGAAACCCCCGCTCCAGGACTCCGCCGCATCTCTGGCAAGTGCGGTGGTCGGCCCAGGAAAAGTCCGCGCCCTCGGTTTCGTCCTCCCGTTCCTCCATTTCCCGGAAAACCTTCCCGCAGGCCGGGCATTTTTCCGCGTCCACGGGAAGAAACGCGCCGCAAGCCGGGCAGGCGCCCACGTCCGATCCGCCGTAATTGCCCATGTCCGCCTCCGATCCGGAACAACTCAGCCTTCCCGGGCGATGGTGAAGCGTTCGGGAGTGATCTCTGTCTGAAAGCGGCCGGCGCCGTCCATGCGGTACACCATCCGCAGGCAATCCGTTTCCCGCTCTTCGGTTTCTCTCCACACCCGCCGCCGGAAGGCGAAAGTAACCTGGGAATCGTCCCAGGCTCCTTGAACCGCCTCGTCGTATCCCTCCGGCGGAGTGAACGTCCGCTCGATTTCGGTCTCGCCGTAGATCAATCGAAGCGCCGCCTCGACCGGATCCGCGCATTGGAGCAGGCTGCCCTTGGCTTGTTCCTCGATCGACAGCGCCAGCCTCTTCCCCGATAATTTCTCTTTTTTCGGGCACCAGACGGCGGGAAGGTTGACGGTCGGAAAGGTGAGGGGGTCCAGTATGCCGGCCATGCTACTCCTTGCCCGGCGGCGGCGGATTTTTTAAGGTCGATCGCCGACCGGCGATGATCGGTTCACCGCATCTTGCCGAGCGCCTTCACCGCCATTTCCCGGAACCGGTCCTGCCGCGGTTTATCGCGGAAGGCGCGCTTCGGCAGGATGTAGATGGTCCGCCCGTCGGCGGCCGAATAGAGCAGGAACAGGTGCCAGGTCTCGGCCGGACGCGCGAAGGCCTTCCAGTCCGTTTTCTTTCCGTTGCCTCCGATGCGGATCTCGATCCGCCCCTCGCCGAAGCGCCAGGTCGCCGGTTGCGCCCGGTCCTTGCTTCGGGCGTATTGGACGGCCCGCACGGCCGGCACGACGGCGAGCAGGACGAATAGCAGGGCGCATGCGGCAAGCGCATAAGCCGCCAACGACAGCGGATCGTCGGAGATGCGCAAAACTCCGAACAGGCCGATCAGCATGATCACCGGAAAAGCGAGAAACCCGACCCGCGGGAATATCCGCTTCAGGGAGCTGACCAGCAGACCCTCGAAATATTCCCATCCCGTGAGTGCAAATGTGATTTCCACCATCGACGCGACCTGCCTTTCCGGATGATGGCCTCCGGTTGCCGGGAAAGAAGGCGGGAGGACCGGATGCGGGGATATTCTACCCGATGGCGGCGGGGAAGGCCGCGGGCGGCATCTTCCGGCGGAAATCGGAGGCGGGCGGAACAGATCGGATCGGATGTTTCCCCGCCTCTCCGCCGTCCAACCCAAACGCCGCATCCTCTCTGCCAATCCGACGGGGGATTTGAAAGACCTTGACGATCCGAAATTCGCGCCCATCGTTCCGCGCCCGCGGAACGGTCCCCTCAGCGGGATCGCCGAGGCGGGGACCGGGAAACGGTCGGCGGGCGCGGGTTTTTTCGGTGGGCGGCGCAACGGGTTGGATGACGGTGGAGTGACGGGGATGGCGGCGAAGCCGCAGACTGGCGGGCGGAGGCAGGCGGCAAGCGCGTCAGCCCCGCCCGCGCGGAATCGGTAAATATAAATACCTTGTAATTGCTCAAAATCCCGTCATCGTCCCATCCTAACTGCCTTACCCCTTCATCTCTTCCTCCTTTCCTGACGCCTGCCCGCGCGAAGCGAGGGAAGCGGGGGTATGCCAGGAGAGGGGGAAAGCCTGTCCTCGAGCGGAGCGAGGGGAGGAACCGGGGATAGAGGTGAGGATGGAAAAGGATCAGGCCAGCGGCAATCCGCTTTCGACCCGGGTCGCCCGGTCGTGGAGTTCCAGAATCGGTTCGACGTCGGTATGCACGTGCAGGGCGCCGATCTGCTTTACGAGGGAGCAGGTGGCGAATTGAGACGCGGCGGTTTCGTATTGTTTCTCCCAGCGGCGGAATTCCTCCTCGCGCCGAGGATTCTCCCGCGGATAGCGCAGCAAGGCGGACGGTCCAGTCATGCCGCAGCGCCAGGGCTTCGGCGTCAGGCGCGCGCGGAAGCATTCCTGGGCGAGGCACAGCTTCTGGTACAGCGGGTCGGATTTCAACTCCCGCATGATCTCGGAGGCTTGGCCGCTTTTCGGATCCACCACCGTGTTCACAATCAGGCAGCGCAATCCGGCGAAGGTGGCGTAAATCCGGAGCCCGTATTCCGGATGCCGCCCGGCCCAGGCTTCCACGTCGCGAACCGCCGGCAGGTAGGGATCCGGGTGGAAGGTAGCCTTTTTCCCGCCGAAGAGTCCGGCCTTCTTCGGCTTGTCCATCCCCGGGATGTCGATGTCGATGAACATGGCGCCGACGGCGTTGAGCACCAGCGCGCCGTAGGGGTTGCGGGTGACGATGCCGACCTCCTCGCGGGAACGGTTTTGCACGGTCGTCTTGATTTCCTCGCGCAGGGGCCGGTCGGCGTATCCGTAGCGGCCCAGCGGTTCTCCGCGGGCGACCTTCTGCGCGATTTGCGCCGCTCGGGCCGCGGCCTTGGCGCGCGCGTCCTCCAGGCTGACGTCGGACCCCGCCCAGCTGCTGATGGCATATTCCTTTGCCGGACCGGCGGCCGGCGTTTCGCTTCTAGCCCAGTATCTGGGGATGTTCATCGTTCCTCCTTGCGCTCCGGGCGGCGGGGCGGCGCCCAATTTGGGAATAGGCAGGGCACGCTGCCCTGGTAATCGCGGTACGCACCGCCGAAATGGCCGACAAGCTCCCGTTCCTCGAGCAGCGCCGGCACCCACAGGGCGAGGGTGAACAGCGACCAGTTCAACAGCGGATTGGAATACTCCGGCGAGGGCCGGGCGGTGCGATATCCGGTGTGGTCAACGGGTTGAACAGGGTGATGCCGATCGCGGAGAGAAATTTCGGACGGCGGACGGGCGCGTACGGCCCGCGGACGACCGGCGCGTCGTCGAGGCGGCGGAACAGGAACGAACGCCGCAGGCCGAGGACGGCGACGCTCCACAGGCCGAAGCCGAAGCAGAGCAGGATCGCGATCCAGGTCACCCATTCCACCGCGGAATGGGAGACCGGCCAGGTGATCCGCGGTTCATCGCCGGCGGCGTAGGGCGTGAACGGGGCCAGCCATCCGGCGGCGATGGCGATCGCCCCCAGCAGGCGGAGGACCGCCGACAGGATGCAATATGGCCGTCCCCAGCGCGTTCCCAACGGACGCGTATAGCGCGTCAGCCACAGTAGGACCACGCCGCCCAGCCAGATATTGGCCCCGTAGGGGAACAGGCTCCGCAGAAAGGGGATGTAGATCGGAAAAATGGGGAGGGTGAACACCGGAATTTTCCTGGACGGGATCCATCCAAGGATAGCATAGGTCCGGGGACGCCACTCGCGCCGGCCGGCGCCGGGGGGTTCAGGGCCGCTCCGATCGGTAATCCTCCGGGGTGAACACATGGATTCGGCCGATTGGCAACCCCGCCGGATTCGCGCGGCGCAATCCGATGATCTTGCGCATGAACGGGCTGCGCAGATCCAAACGGCCGGCTTCCTCGTCGTCGAACCATCCGGCGCGCAGGGAATGCTCGTCTTCGATTTGCTTCAGCCCGCCGCCGGCGGCTCTTCCGGCGAAGACGAAACGGATTCGTCCGCCGCCCTCGTCGAACATCTGGTCGATGTACAGCAATCCGGTCAGCTCGGCCGCGATCCCCGTCTCCTCGCGGATCTCCCGGACCGCGGTTTGCAGGATCGATTCGCCCGGCAAGGCGCGCCCGCCGGGAAGCGACCACTTCCCCCGGCAGGGCGCGGCGGATTCCCGGACCAGGAGGATTTTTTTATCCTCTTCGATTACGGCAAGCGAAGCGAGTATCCACGGATCACCCGGCATGGCTGCTCCCATTGGATCATTCGATTGACAGCGGCGGCTGTGGTTCGGAGCGCCGATAGGCTATGGAGAGGCCGGCGCCGTCGGCCGTCCTCCGGCGCTTGTATCTTGTTGTGCGCCGTGCATAAATGCGCAGGCGTTTCTCCGGATGCGCGCAATTCTTGCTCACCCATCCTCCGGGTAGTATCGATCCGGTCCGGACGGCGTCCGGGTTTCAACCTTTCCCGTTTTCCAGGATCCCCGGCGCGTATCGCCTGGCCGCCGCCCCGAGTTCCCGCTCCCGCCAATCGGGGAACATGGAAAGCGGGATCTCGCGGACCGGTTGTCGGGACCAAAAGGGAAACCACCATGCCAGGGTTTGCCGGGTGGGCTCGGCCAGAACCAGCGCTTCATACTCCCTCAAGCCGAAGAAATACTTTTTCGCCTTCACTCCTTGGACGTTCTCCCAGCCGGTGGTCATGACGGCTCCCGGAAAACGGAAGGTCAATCCGTCGGCGGAAAGATCCATGCGCGTTTTTCGGACCAACTGGATGGTCAGGCATCCCGTGAGGAATAACCACAACGCCGCGAAACCCTCGAGGATCAACATCGCCGCGCCGAGCAGGATACCAATCAGCGCCCCAGGCGCCAATGGGGAAAGCGGGTTGTCCGGCCGGGTGAGGATTTCCCAGGGGTCTGCGTTGTGCAATATCGGGACTGTCTCCCAAGCATGCCGGATGGACCCGAGCACGGTGAGGATGAGAATGACCGACCCGCAAAGGAGGGAGGCGACGATCAGGGCGAAATGATGATCAGGATCCCGGCCAGAAGAAACCGGGTTCTCTCGGCCGGACCGACGTTCATGCTGACGATGGAATTGGAATCCATATTTGCTCCTCCCCGGTGAGCCGGAAGCTGATTCGGTTCGGTCGAGTATATACCGGTTCAAGGACGGGGGCGAAAGAGAACGCGCAGGAAATCCCTGCGCGTCTCACGCTTGGCATATTCGGTTGGGTTCTCTTTCCGGCCGGCGCCCGGCTACTTCTTGATCGCTTGCTTAATCAGCGCGACGACGACCATGATGATCCCGCCGCCGACGCCGCCGCTGGCGATCTGGCCCAGGATCGAGCCGATATCGAGTCCGCCCCCGCCCGCCAGGCCGGGGACGATCAGGTTGAGCAGCCAGCCGCCCAGGCCGCCGCCCACAATCCCGGCGACGGAGTTCCACAGCAGGCCGAGGTTCTTGTCCTTCATCAGCGCGCCGGCGACGTTTCCGCCGACGGCTCCGCTGACCAGCGCGATGATCAAACCGACGATATCCATGAGATCCTCCTCTGGGGGAACGGATCCCGGACTGCGGGATCCGCGGACGAAGGCCGCCGTCCGGCGGCCCGTGCCGCGGATTGTATCCCCGATCCGCAAAGCCCGCCCGCGCCGGGGACGCCCGGCCTCCGCGCTGACCCGCTTGGGGCGAAGGTCCGTATTTGACCGGTCGAGGAGGGAGGGGAAGCCGAAAGCGGAGGGCGGCTAGCGGTTGGTCTTTCCCATCCGGATGGATTCCCGCACCGCGGTGACGAGGAAGAAAACCAGCAGGAGGACGGCGATCCCGGCGACGATCAGGTCGTACGGATTTATTAGAATGGTGCCGAAGGCGCCGGCCGGGAGCGGAATCGCCTGTCTGCCGCCGAAAAACATCGCGGCGTTCAATCCGATCGCCAGAGCGCGGATTTCCGTCGGGCCGAGTTTCCCGTAGGAGATCTTGAACTCGCCCGAGGCGCAGGTGCGCACGTACACCAGCACCGACAACAGCATATAGGCGACCAGGGTGAGGCTGGCGACATGGAACCCAACATAGGGGGAGAGACCGAGTCCCAGAAAGATGACGATCTGGCAGGCCGCGTCGTTGGTGTGGTCCACGAAAAAACCGAACACCGGGCGTTCGATGTTCCGGTGCCTGGCGAGCGTGCCGTCCAGGCTGTCGCCCAGCCAGTTGACGACGAACCCCAGCGAAGCCAGCCACAGGAAGGCGGGATGCAGGTTGCTCAGCACGTAGCTGACCAAGATCACCAACGCGCCGCACGTGCCGACGAAGGTGCAGAAATCGGGGGTCACCCAGGCCGGCAGGTGGACCGCCAGCCAATGCAGCACCGGCCGTTCCAGCGGACCGAGGAGGATATCGTTCACCCTTTGATGATTGCGGATGTCGTTCATCGGCTGTCGGAAGCCATTGTACCGCGTCCCGCAATCACGCGGGGGCGAGCTCCAACGCCTCCGGCCACACCGGCAGCGACACCGACCATTGCCCGGGTGCCCGGCGGATGAATCCTTCCGCCGCGCGCAGGACCTTCTCGGCGTTGCGCAGGGTCTCCGTTTCCCGGTCCGGATGCGGATCCATTTCCACCAGGCCGGAGGAATGGATGTAGTGCTTCCCGTCCGGACGGCGGACGGTCGCCAGGACCGTCAGCGGGACTTTGGCCTTCAGCGCGAGGAAGATGTGGTGCACGGGGAGCGCGGCGGGGCGGCCGAAGAACAGCGGGCGGACTTGCGGATCGGGAACGGGCCGGTCGATCCCGGTTGCAACGAAGCCCCCCTGTTCCAGGTGATGGACCGCCTGCCGCAGGGAGGCGAAGGACATGGGCAGGATGTTCGCGCCGGCTTTCCGGCGGGAGTCGAACTCCAAGCGCCTTCCGCCTTGCGGATCCGGGATGGTCAGGATCAGGGGCCGCACCCCCTCCATCGAAAGGGCGTGCAGGATCAGGTCGAAGTTGCCGAGGTGCAGGCTGACCACCACCAATCCGCGCTCGCCGAACTCCGGCCGCCGGATCAGCCTGCGGGCGGCGGGATCCATCTCGATCGACCGGCGGGCCGCCCGCGGATTCTGGAGGAAGCGGTACAAGTCGAAGATCGATCGCGCCGAATTCCGGAGGGTTTCGCGGACGGCCCGGTCCAGGTCCCCTCCGGCAAGCGATTCGCCGCGCGCGACCCATTGGTTGGCGCGGATTGCACGGACCGTCGGGAGGGTCCGCAAGGCGGCGATCCGGTCGGCGATGAAATCGGCGGCGGCGTATCCCAGCCGCGGGGGAAGCACCCGTGCCAGGAGCGCCGCCAAGCCGATGGCGATTTTTCCGGTAACGAGCCCTTGGAGATTATAGGTCATGATCGGTTGCCTGTGCCCGGATCAAAATCCGGACGTGCGGGGATTTGCCGCCGACTTGCCCGGCGGGCTGTTTGAACCGGGCTCGACCGCCGTGGCTTTTTTTTATTCAACACCCCGTCGGCAACAATCACCGGTTTAAGCGACTGGCGCCGCGAGGATTCAGCCCGCCCTCGGGCGATGGAGGATCCGCGCCGCCCGGCCGCGGCTGTCGGCTGCGCGCGCCGCTAAGGCTGGCCCGTCCAGCGGTATTCCAACTTGGGCGCCAGCAGGCCGCCGAGGTAATTCTCCGGATTCAAGTTTGGCAGGAAGCGGCCGGAGAGCAGGGACGAAAGCAGCGACGCCTGCGGCGGAGCGAGGAGGATCACCCGCGGAGCGCCCGTGATGCCGCCCAGTTCGGCCGCCTTGGCGACCGCATCCTCTTGGTATCCGAGGGCGTCGATCAACCCGAGCTCGAGCGCCTGGGTGCCGGTGTAGACGCTGCCGTCGGCGAGGTCGCGCACTTTCTCGAGCGGCATGTTCCGGCCCTCGGCGACGATCCGGACGAAGCTCTCGTAGATCTCGTTCACGATCTTCTGCCATTCGGCTTTCTCCGCCTCGGTCATCGGCCGGTAGAGGCTGCCGAGGTCCTTGACCTCGCCGGATTTGATCACCGAGACCGTCACGCCCAGGTTCTTCAACAACTCCGACGCTTCCGGGAAGGAGCTGATCACCCCGATCGAGCCGGTCAGCGTGGCGGGGTTGGCGATCAGGTGCTCGGCCGCCATGCTGACGTAGTATCCGCCGGAGGCGGCCGTCTCGCCCATCAGGACGACGATCGGCTTGCCGCATTCCTTGAGCGCGTGGTAGATCTCGTCGGAGGCCACCACCGATCCGCCCGGGCTGTTGATCCGCAGAAGGATCGCCCGGATTTCGGAATCGGCCGCCGCCTGATGGACGAGCGGGACGATGTCGTCCGAGGAGGCCAGCGAGCTGACCCCGAGCGACGCCGCGGGGCCGCTGACGATTTCGCCGACGATGTCGATGACCGCGACCGCCGGTCCGCGCAGGGGGCCGGAGAGGTGGGCCGCGCTGGTGGGCGCCGCGCCCGTTCCGCTCATCATGCTCATGCCCGCCATGCTGGCCATGCACACCATGGCGATGCAGGCGAATCCGACGAAGGGCAGGAGGAAGCCGAATCCCGCGCCGCCCAGCGCCCACCACGGGGATCGATTGGTCTGCATGGTCGCCTCCATTTGCTGGGTCATCCCGAGGGGCCTTTAGACTCCGAGGGATCGATGATTGCTTATTCTGCGTTCCGGTCCCCCATTCCATCCGCCGCCGATTCCCCGCCGCCCCGGAAGGTCTCGGGGCTCCTCGAAATGATGCACTCCGGCGGGAACGCGGATTCCATTATAGCGGCTTTTTTCGGCGTCCCTTCTCCTTTGACTTTTCCTCCCGCACCTGCTACCATTCCCCTCCATTCCTCCCGGAACAATCGACAATGGTATCCGACTGGGCGTTTATCGGCGTTTTTTTCCTGCTGGCGGTTTTCTTTCCCCTGTTGCCGATTCTGGCCGGCGCGTGGCTGGGTCCGCGCCGTCCCGGCCGCGTGAAGGCCGAACCGTACGAATGCGGCATCCGCGCCCGCGGTCCGATCCGCATCCAATTCCGCGCTTCCTTTTATTTGTACGCGCTGGCCTTCCTGATCTTCGACGTCGAGGCGGTCTTTCTGTTCCCCTGGGCGGCCGCCTGCAACCGGCTGCCGCTCTATGCGGCCGTAGAGGGGGCTGCGTTTTTGCTCCTGCTCGGCGCGGGCCTGGCTTATCTCGCGCGCAAGGGGGGGCTGGCCTGGCAGTAATCCGGGCCGCGCGATCCGATGGGCGACCTCTTCACCACGATCACCAATTGGCTCAGCGGCATCCTGGCCGGCTGGGGCGTTCCCGCCGCTGCGACCGCCTGGATCTTCGCCGTCGCGCGGGCCTTTTTGCTCGGGCTTTCGGGCCTGTTATTCGTCGTGTTTCTCATTTGGTTCGAGCGCAAAGCCGTCGCCCGGATGCAGGACCGGATCGGCCCCAACCGCGTGGGCCCCTTCGGCTTGTTCCAGCCCTTCGCCGATCTGCTTAAGCTTGTGTTGAAAGAGGATTTTATTCCGCCGCGGGCCGACCGGCCGCTCTTCCAACTGGCGCCGATCCTCGCGGTGATGGGGGCGGTCGGTTTTTGGGCGGTGATCCCGATCGCGGCCGGAGCCCAGGGGGCGGACCTCGACGTGGGGGTGCTGTTCCTGGCGGCGGCTGCGTCCCTCGGGACGCTCGCGGTCCTCCTGGCGGGGTGGTCCTCGAACAATCCGTTCGCCCTGCTGGGGGCGTTCCGCGCGGTGGCCCAGCTCGTCTCCTACGGGGTGCCGGCCCTGCTGGCGGCCCTCGTTCCGGTGATGCTCAGCGGCACAATGCGCCTGCAGGGCGTCGTCGCCGCCCAGCGGGAGATCTGGTTCGCGGCGGCGGCTCCGCTGGCCGCGCTGGCGTACCTTGTCGCCGCGCTGGCCGAAACGGCCCGCGCCCCGTTCGATCTGCTCGAGGCCGAGTCGGAGATCGTGGGCGGCTTCCACGTGGAGTATTCCGGCATCCGCTTCGGCATGTTTTACGCCGCCGAATTCCTGCACGCCTTCACGGCCGGGGCGCTGTTTGCAGTGCTGTTCCTCGGCGGGTGGCAGGGGCCGGGGGCGGAGGAGCATCCCACCCTGGGGGCGTTGTACTTTGTCCTCAAGGCCTTCGGCGTCTACTCTCTGCTGGTCTGGGCCCGCGGGACTTTGCCGCGCGTCCGCATCGACCGGATGCTCGATTTTTGCTGGAAAGTCCTCACGCCGGCGATGATCGTCCTGGTCGGGACCGTCGCCGTCGTCGGCCGCGCCCTGGCGGAAAATCCCGGATGGGTCCGGACCGCCGCGCTGTGCGGGGCCAACCTGCTCATTGCGGGAGCCGCCGCCGCTTTACTCGGCCGCCGGCCGCGCCCCCGCCGCGACCCTCATGCGTGTGGCGCACTCCGCCAAACGGGGCAGGGCAGGGGCGGGGGCGAGGCGCGGGAGGGGTCCGCATGACCGCCGACCAAATCGTCTTTCTGGGATTCGCCGCCCTCGGGCTCGGACTGGCCCTCGCCTCGGTCCTGCTGCGCAACCTGGTCCGCTCCGCGTTCGCGCTGATCGGCTGTTTGTTCGCCGTGGCGGCGGTGTACGCGCTGCTCGAGGCGTCGCTGTTCGCCGCCGCCCAAGCGGCCGTCTACGCCGGAGCGATCGCCGTGCTGATCGCGCTGGCGGTGATGCTGACCCGGCGCGAGCTGCAGGATCACGCGCCGCAGGCCCACCGCTACGCGCCGCTGGCGGCGGTCCTCGCCGCGGCGGTCTTTGCGGGGACCGCCGCCGGACTTTCCCGGTTCGTTCACTTTAACCTGACCCCCGCGCCCCTCCCGGCCATGGATGCGGTGGCGGAGTTGGGGGAGGCGCTGACCGATCCCGCCCGCTTTCTTGCACCTTTCGAAGCCGTATCGGTGCTGCTGCTCTCGGCGCTGATCGGCGCGGCCCTCGCGGCCGGCGGGACCCGGCCTTCCGAGCGGCCGCCAGGCCGCGAGGAATCGGCGGCGGGTGGAATTGGGGATGGGGAGGGTTGATAAGGAGTCGCCGATCCTTCGGGGCCTAAAAGCCCCTCAGGATGACAACGTGGAAGGCCGATTCCTCGGGGATCGAAGGTCCCTTGGGATGACACAGTAAAGGAAAGGATCCGCCGAATCATGATCCCCCTCAGCTGGTACCTGGTGTTCGCCGCCGCGCTGTTCGCCGTCGGGCTCTACGGCGCGATCGCCCGGCGCAACGCCATTGCGGCGCTGATGGGCATCGAGCTGATGCTCAACGCGGCGACCGTCAACCTGCTGGCGTGCTGGCGCTACTCGGCGCCGGGCCAGATGAACGGGCAGGTGTTTGCGGCGGTCCTGCTGGCGGTCGCGGCGGCGGAAACCGCGGTCGGCCTGGCGTTGATCCTTTCGGTGTACCGCCTGCGGAAAACCGTCCTTCCGGAAGAGACGGATCTGATGAAAGGCTGACCTTACTCTCCGCCTCATCCATTCCCCCCAATCCCCCTTTCCTTCTCCCAACGCATGGTGGGAGAAGGAAGGGGGGCAGGGGGTTGGATGAGGGGCGAAGCGCACATGCTTGCCACGACCGCATTCCTGATCCCTCTTCCTCCGCTCGCGGCTTTCGCCGTGATCCTGCTGTTCACACGCCGGAACCGCGCGCTGAGCACCGCGGCCGCCGTGGGGAGCCTGTTGCTCTCCGCCGCCGGCGCATTTCCTTTAATAATCGGCGCATTGCAGGGCGGGAATCTGGCGCAGAATCCGGTCTCGCAATCGGTCGTCTGGATACCCGGGCCGGCGGCAGTGCGGGTCGGCGTGTTGGTCGACGGCCTGACGGTGCTGATGCTGGCTTTTGTGATGGTCACGCTGCTTGCGATATTCGTCTACAGCATCGGCTACCACCATTTCGGCCGGAACCCGGGTCCGGCGGACGCGCCCGGATTTCCGCCGCGCGGAATGGAGGTCCGGGACGGCGGGCGCATCCGGCGTGTTCCGACCGTGGAGCCGCTCTACGGCCGGTTCTTCGCGCTCCTCTCGCTGTTTGCCTTCGGAATGCTGCTGCTCGTCCTGGCCGACAACCTGGCGTCGTTCTTCGTCGGCTGGGAGGTGATGGGGCTGTGCTCGTACCTGCTGATCGGGTTTTGGTACGGGCGCGAGCGCGCCCGCCGGGCGGCGGTGAAAGCATTCCTTGTCACCCGGATCGGCGACGTGCTGATGCTGATCGGGATGGCCGTGTGCTGGAATTTCAGCGGGACTCTCTCCCTGCGCGAGATCCTTTCGCCCGACAATCTGACTTCGATGGCCGCCGCCCCCTCGGCCGTCCCCGGTTTGAGCGCCGCCGGATTGGCGGGCCTGCTGTTCCTGGCGGGGACGATCGGCAAAAGCGCGCAGTGGCCGCTGCACGTCTGGCTGCCGGACGCGATGGAAGGCCCGACGCCGGTCTCGGCGCTGATCCACGCCGCGACGATGGTCTCAGCCGGCGTGTACCTGCTGCTGCGGACGGCGCCCCTGCTTTGGGTTGCGGGCTCGCCGGCGAGCGGCGCGGCCGCCTTGCTCGGCGCCTCCAGCGCGCTGTTCGCGGCCGCGTGCGCGCTGACCCAGACCGACCTCAAGCGCCTGCTGGCCTATTCGACCGTCTCCCAACTCGGGTACATGGTCGCCGCGGCGGGAATCGGCGCCTCCGCGGCCGCGGCCTTCCACCTGGCGGTGCACGCCTGCTTCAAGGCCCTGCTGTTCCTCGGGGCCGGGTCGGTCGCCCACGGCATCGAACACGGGGCGATGCAGGCGGGGGCGGGCGCGGAGGATCCGCAGGATATGCGCGCGATGGGCGGCCTGGCGGCGCGGATGCCGCTGACCTTTGCGGCGTTCCTCGCCGGGGGCTTCTCGTTGGCGGGGCTTCCGCTGGTCACCTCGGGATTCTGGTCCAAGGACGGCATTCTGACCCGCGCCTTCCATTCCTCGCCGGGCGTTTTCCTCGTCCTGGCGGCCGCGGCGCTGATCACCGCCGTCTACGTCGCGCGCCTGCTGGCGCTGGTTTTCCTCGGCCGGCCGCGCAGCCGGGCGGCGGCGCAGGCCGCCGAGCCGTCGCGCTGGATGCTTGCCCCGATCGCCTTCCTGGTTGTCCCGGCCGTCGCCGCCGGTTGGGCCGGCATCCCGGAGGATTTTCCCGTCCTGGGCGGGATCCTGCCGGATTGGATCGGGCGCCTGACCGCCCAAACCGCGACGCCTTTATCGCCGCAGCGCTGGATTCAAAGCGGTCCGGCGGCCGAGGCCGACGCGTTCGCCCCCGTGGTCCTGGCGGTTTCGCTCCTGGCCGGCACCGGCGGATTGCTCCTCGGCTGGCTCCTGCACCGCCGTTACGGCGCCGGGCGGAAGGATCCGCTCGAGGCGCTGTTCGGGGGCGCGTACGGATTTTTGCAGGCGGGCTGCCGGTTCGACAACCTGTACCGCAAGGTTTTCGCCGAGCCGGCCCGCTGGGCGGCGCGGGTGTTGGTGTCCGAATGGATCGACGGACGGATCCTCGGCGGAATCCTGCGTGCCGCGTGGAAAGCTGCGGGCTCCGCAGGCCGGGTGCTGCGCGGCGCGGTCGATCTTGCGCTGATCAACGGCGCGGCCGACGGAATCGGACGCGCAAGCCGGCGCGCGGCCGGCGGGTTGCGCGCGCTGCAGAGCGGGCGGGTGCAGGAATACCTGCTGATCGCATTTTTTGTTTTCTCGGCCCTGGCCGCGGCGCTGGCGTGGGGAATGTTGAAAGTCCCATAATCTCGCGCCTTCTATTACCTCATCCAAACCCCCAAATCCCCCCTTTCTTCTCCCGGCTTATGCCGGGAGAAGAAAGGGGGGCGGGGGGAAAAGATGAGGAAGGAATACCGTGACCGACTTTCTCTCGCGCCACATCCTCTCGCTTCTCCTCTTCAGCCCCGCGCTGGGGGCGGGGCTGTTGTTCCTGCTGCCCGGCCGCGGAAAGATGCTGAAGGCGTTCGCCTTCGCCGCCAGCTTGATCCCCCTCGGGCTGGCCGCCGCGCTCTGGCTCGGCTACGACGGGGCGGCGGGCGGCTACCAATTCCAAGAGCGGACGGCCTGGTATCCAGCGGTCGGGGCGGAATATTTTCTGGCGGCGGACGGCCTCTCGATCCCGCTCGTCCTGCTCACCGCCCTGCTGACCTCCGCGGCGCTCCTCGCGGCGGCCGGCGTGCGGGAGAACGTGCGCGCCTTTCTGGCCCTCTTGCTGATCCTGGAAAGCGCGGTTTTGGGCGTGTTCCTCTCCCTGGACCTGCTGATGTTCTTCCTCTTCTGGGAGTTCAGCCTGGTCCCGATGTATTTCCTGATCCATTTGTGGGGCGGGGAGAGGCGCGACGCCGCGGCGCTGAAGTTCCTGCTGTACACGATGGGCGGCTCGCTGGGCCTGCTGTTGGCGGTCCAGGCGATGCGGATCGCCGCCGGGACCTTCGACCTGACGGCCCTGGTCGAGAGCTGGCCCGCGCTTTCGCAAGGGATGCTGTTCGGCGCGCCCCTCGCCGCGGTGAAGGGCCTGGCGTTTTGGGGGATGGCGGCCGCCTTCGCGGTGAAGCTGCCGCTTTGGCCGTTCCACACCTGGCTGCCGGACGCGCACACCGAGGCGCCGACCGCCGGTTCGATGATCCTGGCGGGGGTCCTTTTGAAGATGGGCGGGTACGGTTTCCTGCGCGTGCTGCTGCCGCTGTTTCCGGAGGAAACCGCGCGGACCGCCCCATTGCTCGCCGCCCTGGCCGCGGCGGCGATCGTCCTCGGCGCGCTGGCGGCCTGGGCGCAGGCCGACCTCAAGCGCCTGGTCGCCTATTCCTCGGTCAACCATATGGGCTTCGTGGTGCTGGGCGTTGCCGCTGCGGCGGCCCGCGGCGCGGAGGGCGCCTCCGCCGGGCTGGCTTTGCGGGGCGCGGCGCTGCAGATGTTCACCCACGGGCTGAGCGCGGCCGGAATGTTCCTGCTGGTGGGCGTGCTCTACGAGCGGACCCGCACCCGCCGGCTCGAGGACCTGGGCGGCCTCTTCGCGCGCGCGCCTGTATTCGGCGGGATCCTGACCTTCACCGCGATGGCCTCGCTCGGCTTGCCGGGGCTGGGCGGGTTCGTCTCGGAGCTGATGGTGATCCTTGGAGCGTTTCCGGCGTTTCCGCTCGCGGTCGGCGCGGCGGCGGGCGGATTGTTCTTCACCGGCGCTTACGCGTTGAAGGCGATCGGCGGGATCCTGCACGGGGCCCTGCCCGAACGCTGGAAGGATGCGGCGCTCGAAATCGGCGCACGCGAGCAGGCGGCGATGGCGCCGTTGATGATTCTCTCGCTGGCGGTCGGCCTGTGGCCGGGATGGATACTGGGAATGATCGGAACGGCGATACGATGACCTCGCCAGGATCCCCGATCGTAAGGGCGCAGCGTCGCTACGCCCCTCCAGCCGTGGATCGATGGTGAGGCCAGACACACGATGACCTCCTTTCCTCTGCTCTCCCTGCTCGTCTTCCTGCCCATGGGCTCCGCCTTGGTCCTGTTGCTTATTCCGGCCGGGCGGGTGCGCGCCGTCCGCGGATTCGCGCTGACCGTGGGCGCGGCGGCCTTGGCGCTTTCCGCCGCCGCGTACCTTTCCTACGACCTGCGGGCGGGGGGATACCAACTGGAAGAAGCCGCCGCCTGGATCCCGCGCTGGGGGATCGGCTATCACGTCGGCGTCAACGGGATCAGCCTGCCGCTGGTCCTGCTGAATGGAATCGCGGTCTTCACCGGCACGCTCGTCTCGCTGGGGATCGACGAACGGCCGCGGGAATTCTTCGCCCTGCTGTTCTTCCTCGCCAGCGGCGTGTTCGGCGTTTTCGTCGCCCAAGACCTCTTCCTGCTGTTCTTCTTTTACGAGATCGCCGTTTTCCCGATGTACCTGTTGATCGCGCTGTGGGGTTGGCCGAAGATCCGCGAGTATGCGGCGATGAAGCTGACCCTGTACCTGTTCCTCGGGTCGATGGTCGCGCTGATCGGCGCGCTGGTTCTGGTGTTTTCCCTGGCGTCCCCGACCTTCGACCTTCCGGCGCTGGAGGCGGCGGACTTTCCGCCGGACCTGCAGCGGGCGGTGTTCCCGTTCGTCTTCCTCGGCTTTGCGGTGCTGGGCGGCCTGTTCCCGTTCCACAATTGGAGCCCGGACGGGCACGCCGCCGCGCCGACCGCCGTTTCGATGCTGCACGCCGGGGTGCTGATGAAGCTGGGCGCGTTCGCCGCCCTGCGGGCGGGCATCCTGCTGATGCCCGAAGGGGCCGCGTTTCACATGCCGTGGATCCTGGTTCTGGCGCTGGTCAACGTGCTCTACGGCGCGCTGATCGCCTTGGCCCAGACCGATTTCAAGTACGTCATTGCCTTCTCCTCGGTCTCGCACATGGGGCTGGTGATGCTCGGCTTCGCCGCGCTCAACCCCGAGGGCCTGCTCGGCGCCTCGCTGCAGATGTTTTCACACGGCGTGATGACAGCCCTGTTCTTCGCCGTGGTCGGGATGGTGTACGACCGGACCCATGCGCGCGAGATCCCCGCCCTGGGCGGATTGGCGGGCAGGATGCCGCTGGCGGCGGCGGCCTTCCTCGTCGGCGGCCTGGCCTCGATGGGCATGCCCGGGTTTTCGGGGTTCATCGCCGAGCTTCCGGTGTTCCTCGGTTTGTGGCGGGCCTCCCCGGCGGCGGCGGTCGCGGCCGCGCTGGGGATCGTGGTGACGGCGGCGTACATCCTGACGGTCGCGCGCCGCGTGTTCTTCGGCCGCCTGCCCGCCGAACAGGAACGCGGCGCAACGCGCCTGACCGCAAAAGAATCCATGGCGCTCATCCTGCTGATGCTCTTCCTGGTGGGGATGGGGGTGTATCCGGCGTGGATCGCGCCGCTGGCGGAGAGCGGCGTGCAATCGTTGATGAGGATCATCGGAAACTGACAGTCGTCCTCGCCCCAATCCACCGGCCCCTTTCCCCTCTCCCGGCATACACCGGGAGAGGGGAAAGGGGCCGGGGGAAGGGGTGGGGAGGAGAAAAATGTCCCTGCTCCCCGAACTGCTTTTGCTGTTTCTCGCGCTGATCGTCCTCGGGCTGGATCTGATCCTGCCCGAGCGGCGCCGCGCCGCCCTGGGCGCACTCACCGCGCTGGGGACGGCCGGGATTCTTGCGGTTGCGCTGTTGGGCGGCGGCGCGGCGGAGGGCGTCGCCACGCTGAACGCCGACGCGCTGGCGCTCTTCTTCCGCGGCCTGTTCCTGGCCGGTGCGGCGGCCGCCGCGCTGATCTCCCTCGACTGCGAAGGTGTGAGGGATCGCGGCGAATACTACGCGCTCTTGCTGTTCGCGACGATCGGATTGTGCCTGATGGTCTCGGCCTCGGATCTGGTAATGCTGGCGCTGGCGGTGGAAATGGCGGCGGTTCCGCTGTACATCCTGGCGGGGATCCTCCGGCGCGACCCGCGCTCCGCCGAGGCCGGATTGAAATATTTCCTCTTCGGCGCGACGGCCTCGGCGGCGATGCTGTACGGGTTCTCGCTGGTGTACGGCCTCACCGGCGCGACGGACCTGCAGGCCGCGGCGGCCGCGTTGAAATCCGCCGGTTTGCCGGTGCTGTTGGCCGCGCTGCTGCCGATTCTCGCCGGGCTGGGAGTCAAGGTCGCCGCGGTGCCGTTCCACTTCTGGGCGCCGGACGTCTACGAGGGCGCGCCGACGCCCGTGGCCGCGTTCCTTTCCACCGCCGTCAAGGCCGCGGGCTTCGCCGTCCTGCTGCGGCTGTTGGCGGCCGTGTTCCCCGCGCCGGCCGAGGCTTATGGCGGGGCGCTGATTTCCGTCATGGCCGCGGCCGGGATGACTCTTGGAAACCTGCTGGCCTTGGCGCAGAAGAACTTAAAGCGGCTGTTGGCCTATTCCTCCATCGCCCACGCCGGCTATGCCCTGATCGGCCTGGCCGCGCTCACCCCGCAAGGATCGGCGGCGGCCGCCTTCTACCTGCTGACGTATGCGCTTGCCAACCTGGCGGCCTTCGCGGTGGCGGCGCTGGCGGAGCGCGCGGCGGGAAGCGGCGACCTGGCGGCGCTGGCCGGGCTCGGCCGCCGCTCGCCGGCCGCCGCCTGGGCGATGTCGGCGGCGCTGCTCTCGCTGGCGGGGATGCCGCCCTTCGCCGGATTTGCGGCCAAGTGGTTTTTGTTCGCCTCCGCCGCGCAGGCCGGGTTGACCTGGCTGGCCGCGGTCGGGGCGCTGAATTCGGTGCTGGCGCTTTCGTATTACCTCGGGATTCTGAAGGTGATGTTCCTTTCCCGCGCCGCGGACGAACCTCTTCCCCTTTCCGTTCCGCCTGCGACCGCCGCCGTCCTGGCCGCCGCCGTGGCGGGCATCCTCTGGATGGGTGTGGCCGCGTCGCCGTGGTTCGAGGCGGCGCTCGAGGCGGTCCGGCCGCTGTTCGCAGGCTGAGAGGCCGGCGCCGGCGGTTATGTATGTTAGAATTCGCAGCCGTGGCGCAAAACTCCGGCAAGGGCAACCCTCTTCGTTTGTTGGACGAATCGCAAATCGCGGGTCTGACCGCCCAAAGCGGATGCCTGGTGGTCGGCATCGTCCTGGCGGCGCTCGTGGCCGGGATCTGGCTGGACCGGATTCTGGGAACCCGGCCGACGCTGACCCTCGCGCTGGTTCTGGGAAGCATGCCGGTATCGCTCTTCCTGATGTTCCGGATCGCCATGCGGGTGATGGGCCGGAAGGGGAAAGACGCCATGCCGAACGGGAAGGGACGGAATGATTTCGATCCCCAAGCATAGGGGGAAATACGGCTTCAAGCGCTGGATCGTGCTGGGGCTTCTGGCCCTGGCCGCGGGAGCGGCGTTCGTCGGCCCGCGGTGGTACGGGCCGCTGAAGCCGGTCATTCCGACGGTGACTCTCGCCAGCGAGGAGATCTGGCCGGGGGCGAAAATCATCCCGGCTTTCGATCTCGGCTCCTTCCATTTCCCCGGCATCCCCTTCACCAATACGGTCCTCTCCGTACTGCTGGGCGACCTGGTGTTGGTGGGAATCGGACTGTTCCTCGTCCTCCCGTACGTACGCGGGGGCAATCCCCTTCCCTCCAAACTTTACCTCGCTTTCGAAATGCTGTTGGAATACTTCTGGAATTTGGTGAAGAATTCCGTCGGCGTTCGCTGGGCGGGACGCGTCTTTCCGATCGCGATGACGATTTTTCTGCTGATCCTGTGCGCGAACTGGATCAAGATGATCCCCGGCTACGAGGTGGTGGGGTGGTTGAAGCCGGTGGAGGGGGAGCACGGCGACAAAGCCCACCCGGCGGTGCCGCTGGCCGGGGGGTTCTACGCCCTGGATGGATCGGCGGCCGAAGGCGCCGGCGAAGCCGGGCCGAGGTACGAGCTGGTTCCTTTCCTCCGCGGTGCGGCCACCGACATCAACTTTCCGGCTTCGATGGCGGTGTTCACGGTGGGATGCATCTTTGTCTTCGGGTTCTGGGCGCAGAAGGGGGCGTTCCTCGGCAAGTATCTGCCGCTCCACATCACCTTTTCTTCGCCGATGGAAATGATCCTCGGATTCAGCAATCTCCTGGTGGGCGTGCTGGAATTCATCCTCGAATTCGTAAAGATCATCTCGCTCACCCTTCGCCTGTTCGGCAACATCTTCGCCGGCGGCCTGCTGTTGATGATCGTCGGATCGCTGACGGTGGTCGGCGTCCCGGCGTTCCTGGAAGGCTTCGAGTTCTTCGTCGGCACGATCCAAGCCTACGTGTTCGCGCTGTTGACCGTGATCTTCATCCAAATCGCGATGGGCGGCCACGGCGACGGTCGGGAAAGCAAGCATTAAGATCGACGATCTCCAGCGGGACAGCATCATGGAGGAGAGAACGATGACTCAGGATCAATGGGTGTTAATCACCGAAGCCTTCGTCCAGGGCACGCGCTACATCGCCGCGGGGTTGGCCATGCTCAGCACGATCGGCGCCGGATTGGGAGTCGGCATGGCGGCCCTGGGCGGCATGCAGGCGATGGGCCGCAATCCCGACGCGGGCGGGATGCTCCAAACGAGCATGATCCTCGGGATTGTCTTTGCCGAGGCGATCGCCATTTACGCCCTGGCGGTGGCGCTGATCATCGTCTTCGTATGAGGGGTTGCGGAAAAAAGCCTGGGGAGGTTTTTCGGCGGGCGGGCGGAGAAAGCAAAACGGTCTTCATTCTTCTGCGGCTCAAGGAGAATCCTTTGCCGCTCCACTTTCCCGGATATCCCATGACCTGGCCGGGGCGGGGATCGGAAAGGCAAAGCCTGATTTCTCGACCCTTTGCTCAGACCCGAGGGCGGCGGATCGGGAACGGACGGAGCGGGCCGGTCGGCGCGCGAAGCCGCCGGACGGCCGGTTGGAGGTATGGAAATGGAAAAGCTTGGATTAAACCTCGGGACATTGCTGCTCTATACTCTCAACTTCGCCGTCCTGGTGATCATCCTCCGGGCGTGGGTGTTTAAACCGGCGATCAAGGCTTTGGAGGAGAGGCAAAAGAAGATCGCCGACGGCCTATACAACGCCGAGGTGGCGGCCGCCGCCCGGGCCAAGGCGGAATCCGAAGCCCAGCACATCATCAACCAAGCCCAGCAGGAAACCGCGCGGAAACTCCGCGAAGCCGCCGACAATGCCGAGCGGGCGAGCCGGGAAACCCAGGCGGCGGCGGAGAAGGAGACCGCCGCGATACGGGACGCGGCCCGCAAGGAGGCGCTGGCGGAACGCGACCGGATTCTGGCGGAGGTGCGGCCCAAGGTGGCCGCCCTGGCGATCGCCGCCGCCCATAAGCTGATCGGCGAATCGCTGGACGAGAAGCGCCAGCGCGCGTTGGTGGACGAGTTTTTCAGCGGCGTGCGCGACGGCAAGGTCGTCCTGCTCGAGGAAGGCACCGAACGGCTGCCGGCTTCCGGCGCCGAGGTGGTCAGCGCCCTGCCGCTCAGCGAGACCGAGCAAAACTCCATCCGCAAAGAAATGGGCCGGAAGGCGGGCGTGGATATTCCGGTCGCCTTTGGAGTGGATCCGAACCTGCTAGGCGGGCTGAAAATCCGGGTCGGAGACCGCGTGATTGACGGCTCGGTGGCGGGTCAGATCGAAAATCTGCGAAAAACCCTGTTATAGAGCGTCCGGAATCCGCCGCGCGGGACCGCAGGACGGCGGCTTACTCCCCCCTTCCAGCCAAAAAAAGCCGATCGCGGCCGCGGGGTTGTTAATCCGGCGCTAATCCCGCTTTCGATATAATAAATCCTCAAGGAAAAAGCGGTTTTTTGAACCTCCGGTTCGGCCGGAGGTTCTTACGAAGGACCGCCTCCGCGTCGCTGCAGAAGAGCAGACGCGCCGGCCGGGGCGGGGGGCGAATCCTCCGCGGGTATAATCACCTCTTGGATTGCGCCTCGATGCGTCTTTCCCAGTTGATGTCCGACGTCCCGCACGCCGTTTTGCCCCCGGAGGGGGATCCGGAAATCGCAGGCGTGGAGCGGGATTCGCGGAGAATCAGCCCCGGGGAATTGTTCGTGGCGTGCACGGGGGGAACGGTCGACGGCCATCAGTTCATCCGCCAGGCGGTGGCGGCCGGCGCGGCGGCCGTGGTCGGGGAGCGGGGGGAGGAGGCGGCCGGAGTCCCTTTTGTCCGGGTTCCGGACAGCCGCCGGGCGCTTGGACTGATCTCGGCGGCCTGGTTCGGGAATCCCTCCCGCAAGCTGGTGCTGATCGGCGTGACCGGCACCGACGGCAAGACCACCACGGTCAACCTGATCTTCCACATCCTGCGCCGGGCGGGGTTGCGGGCGGGGATGATCACGACGGTCGGCGCGGTCATCGCCGGGCGCGAGGTGGACACCGGGTTCCACGTCACCACGCCGGAAGCGCCCGCGCTGCAGGAATATCTGGCGCGGATGGCGGACGCCCGGCTGACCCATTGCGTGATGGAAGTCACCTCGCACGGCCTGGCCCAGCACCGGACGGCCGGGTGCGAGTTCGACATCGCCGCGGTGACCAACATCACCCATGAGCACCTGGATTACCACGGCACCTTTGAAACCTACCGGGCGGTGAAAGCCGGATTGTTCGCCGATCTGGGGGCCGCTCCGCCCAAAGGCGGATCGCCGGAGCGGCTGGCGGTGCTGAACGCGGACGATCCTTCGTTCGACTATCTGCGCGGGCGGACGAAGGCGAGGGTCTTCAGCTACGGGCGGCGGGCTAAGGCCGACCTCACGGCGGCGGACGTCCGTTCGGATTTGGAGGGATTGCGGATGACCGTCGAGGCGGGCGGGTCGACCGTCCCGGTCCGGTCCGGCTTGCACGGCGTTTATAATGCCGACAACATCCTGGCCGCGCTGGCGGCGGCGTCGGGCGGCCTCGGGATCGGCCTGGAGGCCGCGGCGGCCGCGCTGGCGGAGGCGCCCGGAGTGCCCGGCCGCTGGGAAGTGATCGCCGAGGGGCAGGATTTTCTGGCGGTGGTGGATTTCGCGCATACGCCGAATTCACTGCGCCAGGTTTTGGGGGGCGCGCGCGCGGCCGCGCCGGAGGGGGCGCGCGTGATCGCCGTGTTCGGTGCGGCCGGCCTGCGCGACCGCGAAAAGCGGCGGCAGATGGCCGCCGCCGGTATCGAGCTCGCCGATCTGACGATTTTGACGGCCGAGGATCCGCGCACCGAGAGCCTCGGGGAAATCCTCGAGGAGATGGCCGCCGGCGCGCGCTCCCGCGGCGGGGTGGAAGGCGTGAATTTTCTGCGCGTCCCGGACCGCGGCCGCGCCCTGCGCGAAGCCGTGCGCGCGGCCCGCAAGGGCGACGTGGTCGTTGCCTGCGGGAAGGGCCACGAACAATCGATGTGTTTCGGAGAGGTAGAATATCCCTGGGACGACCGGCAGGCGATGCGCGCAGTTCTGGCGCAGCTTCTGGGCAAGCCCGGACCGGCGCTGCCGGCGTTGCCGACGTCCGATTCGATGAAGGAGGAAAGTTGATCCAACGCATGCTTTGCAATTCCCGGACCGTCCTCGCGGCGCTGGCGGCCGCAGCGGCGCTGGCGGCCTGCCAAACCGCCACCACCACCCCCACGCCGGCGGACCTGCGCGGATTGGGGACCCCGCTCACCACCCAGATGAAGTGGGCCAATCCTCCGCCGATGCTCATCGACAAAACGAAGATCTATATCGCCAATTTCAAAACGGTTAAGGGCGATTTCCGGATCCAGCTCTTTGCGGAACAGGCGCCCTTCGCGGTGAACAATTTCGTGTTCCTGGCCCGCCAGGGATACTACAACAACACCACCTTCCACCGCGTGCTGGCGGATTTCATGGCCCAGGGCGGCGATCCGAGCGGGACCGGGAGCGGCGGGCCCGGCTACACGTTCGACGACGAGATCAGCGAGGACCTGAAGTTCGACAAGCCGGGCGTGCTGGCGATGGCCAACTACGGATCCAACACCAACGGCAGCCAATTCTTCATCACCTTCAAGGAGTATCCGGAATTGGACGGCCGCTACACGATCTTCGGCCAGGTGGTTTCCGGCATGGACGTGGTGCTTTCGATCACGCTCCGGGATCCCTCGGCCAATCCGACCACGCCCGGGGATGCGCTGTATTCGGTGACGATCGAGGAAAGCCCCTTCAGCCTGCTGCCGCCCCCGACGGCGACCGCCACGCTGAAATACCCTCGGCCGACGACGGACGTGAGGTCGCTGGCGACCCTTGAAGTGACCGCCCGCGGCGACCTGTTCACCGGCCCGCCGAACATGGCCATCGATCCGACCCACGCCTACCAGGCCTCGGTCTACACCACCCAAGGCCTGCTGGTCTTCGATCTGTGCGCCGCCGAAGCGCCGCAAAGCGTGAACAACTTCGTGGTCCTGGCGCGGATGGGCTATTGGGACAGCTTCCCCTTCAACTACGTCGAACGGCACAAGTTCCTGCTCACCGGCCAGCCCGCCGGCTTGGCGGAAAGCGACATCGGCTACACCATCCCGCACGAAGCCGGCTGTCCCAACGAGGCCGGAGCCCTCGGCTACTGGCTGGCCGAGGACGGCGAGGATTCCAGCGCCAGCCAGCTCTACATCCTGCTGGTGACCAACAAGGTCCTGGACGGGAAGAACACCGCCTTCGGCCGGCTGGCGAACAAAGAGGCGTTGGACAACGCGAACAAGATCACCACCAACGACCGGATCGTCACGATCCGGATCGACGATCTGGGAGTGGCGCCGACCCCGACCGAAACCCGGACCCCCGGCCCGACCCGCACCGCCACGCCGACGCGCACGGCCACCCCGACCAAAACGTCGACAGCGGATCCGTACGCGACGGCCAGCGCGACCGCGACCGATACCTCGACCGCCACGCCGACGCCGACGGCATAGGCGCGGGCGGCATACGTTCTCCGCAGATCACGGAGCGGCCGGTCTCGGCCGCTTCGTTTTTATCCGGCTTTGGCGGGATGCGGGATGCCCCGCGCCTTCCCCCGCTGTGCGGGGCCGGGATTGCGGTCCTTGATGCCGCGCAGTTGTTCAGGGTCCTCCCGTTTTGTGGATTTTTCCGATCCGGCGGCCGGGTGGGGGGGGAAGACGGAGCGGCTGGGCGGCCCTGCGCTCCTTGCGCGCCGGTTGCACCGCGGACGGATGGGACATACAATGGGCGGACTTTCCGCCGGATGCTTGCGCCGATGTTCATCCCCCGCCGTCACCGCCGCCGCAGGCTTTGGCTGATCCCGGTCCTGGCGTGCCTGCTGGGCTGCCGGGCCGCGGCCGCCGCCGGGGATTCCCTTCCGGCGACTCAGACCGCGCTGGCGCACTCCATCTTCCAATACTCTACATCCGCCGGGGGCAGGTTCCTGTCGGCGACAGCCGCTTCCCCGGATATCCGCGCGGACACGCCGACGGAGAGCCTCTCCCTCCCTCCGGCGGAGACGGCGGCGCCGAGCGGAACGCCGTCGCCGTCCCCGACCCCCACCCACGCGCACACGACCACGCCGCCCGCCGGGAGCGGCGCCACGCGCTACATCGTCGACCCCGATACGCGGGATTACGCGCCGCAGCAAAGGGTCGCCTCCGGTTCGGACGAGTATCAACACAACCGCTGGGAACGGCCCTACACCTCCGGGACGATGGACTATCTCCCGGACGTGGACCTGGTCCGGGCGGAACTGCGGATCGACCCGCCGTGGATCGTCGTGACGTTCTTCGCCTCCGGAACGCGGGCGGAGGGTATCGGCCGGACGATGTACGGCGCCGAATTCGACACCGACCTGGACGGGCGCGGGGATTACCTGATCTGGGGGGCGTCGCCTTCCGGGGTGGAGTGGACGGTGGAAGGCGTGGAGGTGTGGACGGATTTCGACGGGGACGTGGGCGGCCCCTCGCCGCAGATGACCAACGCCCCTTGGACGGGCGGGACCGGGTATGATCAGAACCTGTTCCGCGGCGGGCAGGGGGCCGATCCGGACCTGGCGTGGATCCGCCGCGTGGAAGGGGGGGCGAAGGTCCAGCTGGGGTTCAAGTCTCTCGCGATCAAGAACGCGGCCCATTTTCTGTGGAACGGCCTGGCCGATTTCGGCGTGCGCCGGCCGGATTGGATGGATTACAACGACCGCTTCACCCAGGGCGAAGCCGGTTCGCCGCTGCCGATCCAGCCGGATTATTACCCGCTGGCGGCGCTGTTCGGAATCGACAACACCTGCCGCGACGCCTACGGGTATGCCCCGACGGGCGCGGAAGTGGGATTATGTTGACGTCCCGGAGTCTCCCACGCAAAGAACCGAAAACCTAATCTTGTCCCCCTCTGGAGGTTGCATGATCGAATACACTGCAGGCAAGACGAAGTCCGCCGCACCCCCGTGGCGGTCGTTGGCGGCGCTGGGGTTCCTGCTCGCGATCGCGGGTGGGGCGTGCGTCGTTTCCGGCGACGCGACCGGGGAGGTGGTCTACGTGACGGCGACGCCGGAATCGGGCGGGGGAGGCGGATCGGAAACGGAGCAGGCCGGCCCCCCATCTTCCGGGACGGCGGAATCCGGCCCGGTGGAGCCCTCCCCGACCTTCACCGTCGCCCACCTGAACACGCCGCCGGGCGCGGGCGGTACGACGCGTTACGTCACCGACCCCGTCACCCGCGACTACGCGCCGCAGAAGCGGGCGCCTTCCGGATCGGACATCTTCGCCGGGAACCGCTGGGAGCGGCCGTACACGGCGGAAGCGATGGAGTACCTTTCCGACGTGGACCTGGAGCGGGTGGAATTGCGGATCGTGGAACCGTGGATCTACCTGACCTTCTTCTTCATCGCCCCGCGCGCGGCGGGGGTGGGGCAGACGGTGTACGGGGGCGAATTCGACCTGGACCGGGACGGCCGCGGGGACGTTCTGGTGTGGGGGATTTCCCCTTCCGGCGCCGATTGGACCGTGCAGGGGGTGGAGGCGTGGGAAGACGGGAACAACGACGTGGGCGGCGCGCACCCGCAGGCGGGCGATCCGCCGGCTTCGAACGCGGACGGATACGAGCGTAAGCTGTTCGCCGACGGGCAGGGGGCGGATCCGGACTTGGCGTGGATCCGGCAGACCGAGGGCGGGGCGAAGGTTCAGCTGGCGTTCAAATATTCCGCGCTGGGGAACGCGTCAGCGTTCCTCTGGAACGGTTTGGCGGACGCGGGGATCCGGCGCTCGGACTGGTTCGATTACAACGATCACTTCACCGCGGCCGAGGCCGGGTCGCCGTTTCCGGCGCAAGCCGACCTGTACCCGCTGAAAGGGATCTGGGGACTGGACAACACCTGCCGCGACGCCTACGGCTTCACGCCGTCCGGCACCGAACCGGGGCTGTGCATGTACAACGGCACCATCTCCGGTAGGCTTTGGCTCGATGGGACCTGCGACAACCTTGCCGGCTGGCACAACGGGGTGATCGACGACGGCGAGCCGGGATCCGACGCCGGGCAGATCACGCTCGGCCAGGGGGCCTGCCCCTCTTCCGGATACCGCAGCACGGCGCCCGGCGCCGACGGGCGGTTCTCCTTCACGGAGGTTCCGGCCGGGACCTATTGCGTCAGCCACGAATACGCCGGGTGGATCGAATACACCACGCCGCATCCGGTGACGGTGGAATTGGCCGCGGGCGAGAGCGAGGTGGTGAACATCGGCATCTACGTGGAACTCGGGTGCCCGCCGGGGGGCTTTTAAGCAGCCGCGGCGGGCGCGGCCGCGATTTTCCATAGGCGCGCCGTGGGTGGTTCGGCATCCGCGGGGGGACGGTGGGATTCCGCGACGGCTCCTTGCGCGGCCCGTGGGCAGGCTGTGCTCCGGATCTCGAGCGCAAAGGCGGACCCCGGGGGCAGATGCCTTCCGGAATGCGCGGACGCGGCGATGCAATCTGCGGATGGGCGCGAGCGGACCCGGCGGAAAGTGCGCCGGGAGGCCGGAATTTGTGGATGCCGGAGGTTTGTACTACACTGAAAGAAACATGGGCGGAGGGGTTCCAAACACTTGGTTGATCCTCGACCGCAGGGGCGGATTTGAGGCTATTCCAAAGGAGGAGGAGATGTGTAAATCGAAAACGCCGAATCGATTCTGTGTGTTGCTTCCTCTTCTCCTGCTGATGATGCTGGCATGCAATCTGACCGAGAATGCGGCCGGCGCGGGATCGCCCGAGCCAAAGGCCACCCCGACCGCCGAGACCGGCGGAAGCCCGTCCGGGGAAACCGCCGAGAGCCCCGCGGATATTCCCGAACCCGCCGATACAGCGACGCCCACACCCACTTCCACCTACACGATCGTCCACTTGGTTACGCCGCAGAATCCCTCCGGAACCACCCGCTACATCACCGACTTCGACACCAAGCCCTACGCCCCGCAGAAGAAGGCGATCGGCGGGGACGAATACCACAACAACCGCTGGGAGCGGCCGTTCACCGCCGAGGAGATGGAATACCTTTCGGATGTGGATCTGAAACGGGTGGATCTGAAGATCGCGTCGCCGTGGGTGTACGTCACCTTCGAATTCCTCGAACCGCGCGCGGAGGGAATCCGGCAGACGATGTACGGCGCGGAGTTCGACCTCAACAAGGACGACCGCGGGGATTACCTGATCTGGGGGGCGTCTCCGCCAAGCGGCGAGTGGACCACCGACGGGGTGGAGGTTTGGAGGGACACGAATTACGACGTGGGCGGGCCGACGGCGCAGGTTTCCAACGCCCCTTGGGACCAGGCCGACGGGTACGATGAAAACCTGTTCGCCGCCGGGCAGGGGGCCGATCCGGACTTGGCCTGGATCCGACAGATCGAGGGGGGCAAGAAGGTGCAATTGGCTTTCAAGTACTCGGTGGTAAACAACGCATCGCAGTTCCTGTGGAACGGACTGGCGGATCTGGGGATCCGGAACCCGGCTTGGATGGACTACAACGATCATTTCACCCAAAAGGAGGCCGGCTCGCCGCTTCCGGTCCAGACAACCTTGTATCCATTGAAAGAAATTTGGGGATTGGATAACACCTGCCGGGACGCCTTCGGCTTCACGCCGACCGGTACGGAAGCGGGATTGTGTATGTATTTCGGAACCATCAACGGCGTGATCTTCCGCGATTACTACCATGCCAATCCGCCCGCCATGACCGACAACGGGGTGCGGGACGCCAACGAACCGATCTACCCGCACGGCGAGGTGCAGCTCGGTCAGGGGGCCTGTCCCTCCGCCGGCTATCAATCCGCCGCGATCGGCGCCTCGGGGGCGTATGCATTCGAGAACATTCCGGTCGGGACGTATTGCGTGCGCTACCTCGGCGGGGGCATCGATTTCTACATCACTTCGCCTAATCCGGTGACGGTCACGCTGACCGCGGGCGAGGTGGAAACGGTCAACTTCGGAGTCAATTGGGTCACGCCGCCGGCGTAAAGGATCATGGTATCCAAGAAAAAAAGACGCCCGGGGCTTCAGCCCCGGGCGCGGATATTATGCCCGGCATTCCTTCGCAAGACCGCTCAGGACAGGCAGCCGGGCGAAAACAACCGAAAACGCCCCCATATTTTCAAGCAGAGCCCACCATCCACGAAAAGGGGTATTTGTTCCGACTTTTCAGGGATCTCAACTTGGAGCAAAACCGCGTCGGAGAATCCTCCGGCGCGGATCCTTTACCTCCGCCAGAGCCCGGTAGTTATCAGTTCATTGGGAGAGAGGCTTGATAATCCCCGCCCGGATCTCGAAAATCCGGCACCTGACAGATCCATTACACCCGTCAGGTCCTTGACGCTCGAGGATCAAGGGCGAGGAGAGAAGCTTCTCGAGTAAAGAAATGCCGAGTTATTCTCTCGGGGGGCTAAGGCTGGGTGGCAGCGGGCGTGTGTTCGCGTTCCCAGAGCAGGCGCAGGCCGGTCTGCAGGCGGCGCAGGAGACATTCCTTGCGCTCAGACGGAAAGGTGAAGAACTCCAGCAGGGACAGGGCGGCCTGGGCGATCTCCTTCTGCGGATCGGGCTTCTCGCGGATCGCGGCGGCTTTGCGTTGGGCGGCGCGCAGGAAATTGGAGAACTTGGCGACGCCGTCCGAGTCGATCCAGCCGCCGTGCGAGCAGATCAGGCGGCAACCCTTGAACGGCGCGCGCCGCAGTGCGGTCAGGGTCTCCAGCCAGGATTCAAACCGGGCTTCGTGCAGCAGCGGGGGAAGCGCGGAGGAGAGGGAATCCCCGACAAAGAGGATCTCTTCCTTCGGCAGGTGGACCCAGCACGCGCCGGGCACGGTCGACGGCGCGTGGTGCAGGACGATCTCCGACGGCGACCAATGGAGCGTCATCGACCGGTTGAAGGCCATCGCCGGACGGGGCCAACGCAGAGACAGCGGATCCAGGTTCAGGGAGGAAGCTTCCAGCGCGCCGAGCAGGGGATTGTTCTTCAGGGAATCCTGGAGGGTCTTGACCGCGTCGGTCGTCTGCTGGTGCGCCAGCAGAGTGGGGGGCTGGCCTTCGTAGAGCGAAGCCAGGTGGGCGGCGGCGAAGGCCCGGTCCGGGGAAGAATCCATTTGGACGATGAAGGCGATCGGGCGGCCCTTCTCGAGCAGCCGCTTGCGCCAGGCTTCCGCCTCCATCGGCAGAATGGGGGTGTCGATGCACAGGATATTCTGCGAGCCGACCACCGCCGCCACGCCATGGCCGTGGCAGCCGGATTCAAAAAGCACGTGTGCGGGAAGTCGGGGCATGCGGCCTCCGGAAAAGGATGGAATGGTTCCGCTTGCGCGGGATGATCTACAGCCGGCGCCGGTCGAGCGGCCGTTCAGTCTGCGGCGGCGGGCGGGGATGCCTCTTCGGCGGCCGCCGTCTGCGGCAGGCTGAAGCGAAAGGCGGCTCCGCCCTCCGCCGGCGAATCGATCCAAATCCGTCCGCCGTGGGCTTTGACCGCCAGGCGGCAGAAGGCCAGGCCGAGGCCGAGCCCTTTGGGCGCGCCGATGCGCTCGATCCGGCTGTATTTGTCGAAGATTCGGTGGCGCTCCTCGGCCGGGATTCCCGGCCCGGTGTCGCTCACCGAGAACCACACGTTCGACCCGTCCGGTTCGGCCGTCAGGCGGATGCTTCCGCCGCCGGGGGTGTATTTCACCGCGTTGTCGAGCAGGTTGCTGATCACCCGGCGGATCATGTCGGAATCGGCCTCCACGCTCGGCAGCGAAAGCGGGATGCCCATCTGCAGGATAATGCCCTTGCCCTCCGCCACCGGCTGGGCCTCCTCAACGGCCTCAGCCGCCAGCGCGGCCAGAGAGACCTTTGTGCGCTTGATCACCGCGCGGCCTTCCTCCAGGCGACGCAGGTCCAGGAGCGAATCAATCATCCGCGAAAGCCGGCGCGCCGAGCGCAGCGAGATGGTCAGCAGGGAGCGAACGGTTTCGTCAGCCGGCGGCGGATCGTTGAGCAGCTGCAAGCTGGAGATGACGTTGCCGAGGGGCGAGCGCATGTCGTGGAAGAGCATCGAGGTCAGGTCGGAGCGCAGTTCGTCGAGGTCGGCGCGCTGGGCGATGTCGCGGACGATCCACTGCACCGTATCCTGATCCGGCTCCGGCCCCGGGATGCGCTTGACGTAGAGCTCGACCGGCGCCTGCTTGCCGCTGTGCGTGCGCAGGCGGGATTCGTAGCTGCGCACCTCGCCGTGTTTGATGTCGCCGAAGCGCTGGCCGAGTTTGGCGGTGTGGACCGGATGGAGGGCCTGAATCCGCAGCTTGAGCAGTTCCTCGCGGGAGTAGCCGGTGAACTGCGCCGCTTGGGCGTTGGCGTCGACGATCTTGCCGTCGAGGTCGCTGATCAGGATCGGATCGATGCTGTCTTGGAAGAGGGTCAGGTAGCGCTGTTCGGCCGCGCGGGTTTGGGCGAAGAGCTGGGCGTGCGAGATGGCCGAGGCCGCCAGCCCGGTGAGGTATTCCAACACCTGGACCGACTGCTCGCTGAAGGCCCCGCTGAGCGGATTGATCACCTCGACCGCGCCGAGGATTTGCTCGCGGAGGAGGATCGGCACGCAGGCGACCGAACGGGTGACGAACCCGGTTTGGTTGTCGAAGGCGGCGTCGAATCGTTCGTCGAGCCGGGCGTCGGCGACGACGAGCGGCCGGCCGTTCTGCACCACCCACCCGGCCAAGCCCTGGCCGGGCTTCAGCCGGCGGCCCTGCAGGGCGGCGGCCTTGGGTCCGGTGGCGCTGCGGAACACCAGGTCGCCGCTGGCCTCGTCGATCAGCGCGATCGATCCCGCCTCCACCCCGAGGAAGGCGACCACCCGGCTGAGCACTTCCTTGAGCACCTCGTTCAGGTCGAGGCTGGAAACGATCATCCGCGTCGTTTCGGCCATCATCGCCATGGTCCGAGTCTGCTGTTGGCTCTCGGAATACAGCCGCGCGTTGGCCACCGCGGTGGCGGCCTGGTCGGCGAAGGCCGTCGCCAGGCCGGCGTCACCGGGCGTGTAGGCCGCGGGCTTGTGGCTGTCGATCGAGATCAGCCCCACCGGCTTGTCGTGCACGAGCAGCGGCACGCCGAGCCAGCCGCGGATCTTCTTGGATTCGGGGATTGCTTCGTTGACGTGCCAGCCGGCGGTCTGCTGGACGTCGTCGATCACTTTCGCTTTGCGGTCCTTCATCGTGCGCCAGGAGGGATTCTCCGGCTGGAAGGGGAAATAGAAATCTTCGAACACCGCGGGGTCGGCGAATCCGCGCGAGGCGGCGACCCTCAGCCGGTCTCCCTCCAACAGCAGGAGCGAGGCTGAATCGAAGGTCACGATCTGGGAAAGCTGGTCGAGGATCAGCGTGAACACCTTCTCCGGCTCCAGCGTGGCGTTGATGATATGCGCCACCTCCTGGAGGGTGGAGGCGAACATCCGCCGCTGGTGCTCCGAGGTGTAGAGCCGGGCGTTTTCCACCGCCAAACCAACCGTCTCGGCCGTGGCGGCCAGGAGCCGCAGGTCCTCGCTGGAAAAGTGGCTGGTGGAGGTGTGCACCAGGGTGATCACCCCGACCACGCCTTCGCGGCCAAGCAGGGGCGCGCTGACCGCCGAGCGGGTGGGCTGCGAAGTTTGGGTGTGGGCCTGGGCGACTTTCGGATCGGTGGGGATCCAGCGCGGATCGTTTTGGGTGTCCTCGACCAGCGCGACTTTGCCGTTTCCGAGGACCCAGCCGGCCAAGCCCTGGCGCAAAGCCGGGGCCAGCTGCTGGACGGCTTTGGGGATGATCGATCCGCCGACCGCCATCGAGGCGTCCAGCAGGTTTCCGTCCTCGCCGATGACCGCGATGCTGCCGCCGGAGGCTTTGAGGGATTGGACGAGCAGTTCGAGGGTCCGGCTGAGGACCTCGGAGAGATCGAGGTGCCGGGCGAGTTCGCGGTTGAGGTGGTAGATGATTTCGAGGTGCCGGCCGACCCGGCCGCTTTCGAGGTTCACGCGCCGTCCTCCATGGACAGCGAGTATAGCACATCGGAAGCGGCCGTTTCGCCGGCGGCGGAGGTCAGCTGTTCGATTTTCTTCCCCACTTCGCGCCATTGCATCCGGCTGAGGCCCAGCTTTTGGCGGACCTTATCGGGCTCCAGGCCGCGCTTGCGGTCCAACACCGCGCAGGTCCAGCGGCACATGTCAAACGAAAGGTGCTTTTCAAGCCCGGCCCGCGCGCCGATTTCCTCCAGCAGGTATTCCAGGCGCCGCGGGGACCACGGGAAAACGCGGTCGGTTGGCGCGTACTGCTCCAGGTAGCGCGCGTAGCTTTCCACCCACTCCCGCGAAAGCGCGATCTTGCGCTCCTTGAAGCGCTGGCGCGGATTTCCGTAGCGGATGAACAGGCAGGGCTCCCCGGCCCCGGAGTCGATGTGGTTCATGCGCAAGCCGGTGCATTCCCCTTTTTTGATTCCGGTCTGCAGCAGCAGGGAGACCAGGGTGAACGGCCGGTCGTCCGCAAGCGGCTTCCCCGGCGGCGGGCGCCGGTTCGGATCGGTTTTCGAACCCCCGCGGCCGCGGAGAATGGCCGGCCCGGGAGCGGAGCGCATCGCGCGGGCGGCGGCCAGCACCCGCCGGGCTTCGGCGTAGGTGAGGATCTCCGGCAGGGGGCTTTGCACCAGGCGTTGGACGATCGGCACGGCGGGATCGGCCGCGAGGACCCCCGTCTCCAGCATGCGCCGGAAGAAGGATTTGACCGAGGTGATCCGCCGCGAGTAGGTTTTCGGACTGCAAGGGACTCCGCGCTCGGTTTCCATCCAATGGAAGAAATCCTGCAGGTCGCGGGTGGAAACGCCGGAGAGCGCCCGGCCGCCGCCGAGGTAGCGCATCATCAGCCGCAGATCGGCGGTGAAGGCGTTGACCGTGTTGGGGGTGTTGCCGGCTTCCTTTAAGGATTGTTCCCACACGGCGATGGCGGCGCTCAGGGAATCCCCGGACTGCAAAATGCGGTCCGGGTTCGGCGTCGGGTTCTCCGGCAAGACGGGCATTTCTCTCCAGGTTCCGGCGGTAATCCCGCCGCACACGGGCGGGAGCGGCCGGATGAATCCAATGTATGCCGGGAGGGCCGGGGAGTCAAGCGGACTTCGACCCCCGGCGCAGTGTCATTCCGAGGAGCCCTGGAAGGGCGGCGAGGAATCGGCGGCGCATGACGGAAGGGCTGATTCCTCGGCCGCTCCCGCGGCCTCGGAATGACACGGGAAGGGACAGGGTCAGCCGGCCAGCAGGCCGGCCAGCAGATCGTGAATGGCGGGGTAATTGGGGAGCGCCACCATCTTCCCGTCGGGTGTGATCCAATCGGTGGCATAAGCTTTGGGGACGATGCTGGCCCGCTGGATGGAAGAGAGAGAGACCGAAGCGGCCATTTCCGCGAAGGGCAGGATCGCCTCAAGAGTCAGGTCGCTTTCCACGTATTGGGCCAGGGTGACGAAGAAGCCCGGGAGGTTGGAAAGGACGTTCTTGTTCAGCAGGGTCTGTGAGATGCCGAGCAGGACCTCCTGCTGGCGGCGGACACGGTCGAAATCGCTGGAGGTGTAGCGCGAGCGGACGTACCACAGGGCGGTTTCCCCGTCCATGTGGTTCCAGCCGGCGGCGACGCCGTAGCCGTTGGGATAGCCCTGGCGGGTGTCGTGCAGGCCGTAGGCGCAGTAGACGTCGATCCCGCCCAGCTTGTCGATCAGGTCCTTGAAGCCCCAGAAGTTCATCATCGCGTAATGGTGGATGGTCAGGCCGAAGTTGTATTTCATCGTATCCTGGAACAGGCCGAACCCGCCGCCGGGGTAGTTGAGGGTGAATCCTCCGGGGAAGGCCATGTTGATCCGTTCCATGCCGTAGGCCGGGATGTAGACGTAGAGATCCCGCGGGAAGGAAACCAGGGCGGCCTTCTTCGCGGTTTTGTTGAGGATCAGGATCATGATGGTGTCGGTGCGGAAGCCGCCCAGGCCGGAGGGGCGCAGGTCGCTGCCGAGCACGGCCACGTTCATGATGTCGTCGCCGGTGACGAAGACCTCCTGCGGGGTGGGGATCTGGGTCAGGGCGGGGTAGATCGGTCCGGCGTAGGGAGCCCAAGGGACGTTGGCGATCGGGGGGGTGGGCGTGAGCAGGCCCGCGCCGTCCGGAGTGGGGATTTCGCCTCCACCGCTGAGATCGGGGACGAAGGGGGTGAGGGTTTCGCGCACTGGATAGAACGGGGTGGGGGTGAGGGTGGCCAGGGCGGGCCGGGGGCCGACCGGCGCGTACGACCACACGCCGATCCCGAGGGTGGAGCATAGGCAGACGATCCCGATCGCCCCCGCCAGTAGAAAGTAGCGGGACCTCAGGGATTTGCGGGGTCCGCGGGCCGGCCGCGTATCCCCGGCGGCCGGGCGCCCCGGCAGGGATCCGGCCCAATGCAGGAACCGGTCCACCAGCGCGTTGATCGAGTCCATCGTCCGTTGGAACATCCCGTGAATTATACGACTCCCGGCGCCTTCCCGGAATGCGCGAATGATCTGCGAAAACCCTCCGAATCCGGGCGTGCGAGGAGCGCACCCGGCCGGGGCGCCCCTTGCCCCTCTCCAGACTCATCTCGGAAGACAGGGAAGGGGACGGGGGAAGGAGGTGAGGATCGGGCTTGACAGCACCTTCCCGGGCCTGTGGTATAATCTGCATGCCGTCCAGGAGGTTTCTGGCGGCAAATTGCTGTTCCGGCAGGCGGATGAAATGAGCGAAATATTAAAAGCTTTGGAACTTCCCGTCAACAAAAACGTCCCGGACCTGCATCCCGGCGATACCGTCAGCGTCCACGTGAAGATCAAGGAAGGCGAGAAGGAACGCATCCAGGAATTCCGCGGGACGATCATCCGGCTGCGCAAGGGCGGAAGCCAATCGAGCATCACCGTGCGGCGCATCGCCACGCACGGGATCGGCGTGGAGCGCACCTTCCCGCTGCGCTCGCCCAGCCTGGATAAGATCGTGGTCCAGAAGGGCGCCAAAGTGCGCCGGGCGCAGCTTTACTTCCTGCGCAACCTGAAGGGCAAGCGCGCGCGGCTGCACGATAAGAGCGACAACGCCTAAGCGGGTTCGATCGCGATTTTTCCACGACGCGGTCCGGATGGGCCGCGTTTTATTTTTCTGGACAGGATTTGCAGGATGATACACCCAAGAGGATTGACAGGATTTCATTTTCTCTTTTGGTGAAATAAGCCGGTTAAGGATCCCTTCACCGTTCATTTCTGCATATCTCCTCTCTGTAATTTTTATATCCCCATCCTGTAAATCCTGAAAAAACCTGTCCAGCCTGTCTGTTTTTTTTCACCACCCGTGTATAATCCCCTTCATGAACAAGGCACCCATCGGCGTGTTCGATACGGGGGTGGGCGGATTGACGATCCTGCGCGAGCTGCGGCTGCGCCTGCCGGGCGAGGATTTTCTCTACGCGGCGGACCAAGCCCACGCGCCCTACGGCTCGCGCCCGATGGAGGAGGTGCGCCGGCTCGGGTTTGGGATCGCATCGTTCCTGCTGGCGCGGGGCGCCAAGCTGATCGTCGTCGCCTGCAACACGATCTCGGCCGCGGCGCTGCAGCCGCTGCGGGCGGCGCATCCGGAAGTTCCGTTCGTGGGGATGGAGCCGGCGGTCAAGCCGGCGGCGCGGGAAAGCCACAGCGGCGTGATCGGCGTGGTCGCCACGGAGGCCACCTTCCACGGCGAACTGTTCGCGAGCGCCGTGGACCGCTACGGGAAGGGCGTGCATGTGATCCCCCAAACCCTGCCCGGCCTGGTGGAACGGATCGAAGCCGGCGAGACGGAAGGCCCGGAGCTCGAAACGTACCTGCGCGTGCGGCTGCAGCCGCTGCTGGATGAGGGGATCGACGAGCTGGTGCTCGGCTGTACGCACTATCCGCTGGTGGAGGGCGCCCTGCGGAAGGTGCTGGGGCCGCGGGTGACCATCGTGGATCCTTCGCCGGCGATCGCACGGCAGACGGAGCAGCTGCTGGCGGAAGGCGGATTGCGCGGCGGCGGGGCCGGGTCGGTCTGCGCCTTCACCAGCGGCGATCCGGATTCTCTCCGGCGCTTCATCCGTTTGGCGCTGGGGGAGGATTTTCCGGTGCAGAGAGTGAAATGGGCTGACGATGATCGACTCATGGAGCAGAACCTCGAGTGATCGTCATGTCGGCGCCCGCGCATGCCAAGCGGGGGTAAACGCAACGGGCATCCACCCCCGCGTAAAGCACGCGGGAGTGACGTTTTGATCGTCATACCCGCATGTTTTTAGCGGGCATCCAGAGGTTTTCCTCTCATCCTTCATGATCATCCAACACCGTTTCGCAACCACCGAGGATATCCCGTTCCTGGCGCGGATGAACCGCGCGCTGGTGGAGGACGAGGGGCACCGCAACCGCGTTCAATCCGACGCCTGGCTGGAACAGCGGATGCGCGCGTTCCTGGCGGGCGATTACCGGACGGTGCTGTTCGAGGCGGAGGGCAAGCCCGCGGGGTACGCGCTGCACACGATCCACCGCGAGCATCCCGACACGGTCCACCTGCGGAAGATTTTCGTCGAGCGGGGAATGCGGCGGCGCGGCGTGGGGAGCGAGATGATGCGGATCCTGCGCGAAGAAATCTGGCCGGCGGATAAGCGGATCGCCGTGGGCGTGTTGAGCGGGAACCGGGCGGCGATCGCGTTCTACGAATCGATCGGGTTTACGCCGTACGCGATTGAGATGGAGATCCCAGCACGGAAGATTCCGGGAAATACGGGGAAGTAATCGGCAACAAAAAGCACAAAAGACACATAAGCCTTTCGAAAACCCGTTTGGCGGAAAATCCCCGATACCTTGACCGGGACGGCGGCGGAGTGCTACAATCCCGGCGCGTGACCGGGGGACATCGCTGCGGGGTAGAGCAGTGGCAGCTCGTCGGGCTCATAACCCGGAGGTCCTAGGTTCGAATCCTAGCCCCGCTACCTTTTGGAACCACCGACCGCGAGGCCGGTGGTTTTTTATTAGCCCGGAGGTTGTAGATAGGAAAATTTCTTCTCGAAGGAGATTTTCCTATGAACGTCAGACCGCAAAACCCCTGCCCCCCGCCTGCCCCCGCGGAGGGCGCAGGCTCTCGAATTGATTTTGGAGCCTGCGCGATCCCGCAGCGGGGGAGCATGCGAAACCGGAGTTCTTCCGGTGCAGCGAATATGCGAGGGGGGGTAACGGTCTCCCAGGCGATCGAAGGCTTCATTCTTCACAAGAACCCCGCCTTCGGCGGGGCAGGTGCGCAAGGGTTAAGCCAGCGAACAGTCAGCAGTTATAAGGATATCCTCGAGCATTGGGCGGCGCGCATCGGCGGCGACACCCAGGTTCCCGGCATCACCTCGCAAGACCTGAAGCGCTACCTGGTCTGGAAAACCACCGAGTACGTCCCCATCCGCAAGAACGGAAAGACACACCCGCTTTCACCAAAAACAACACGGAATATCTATGTCACCTTCCAAGCTTTCTTCCGGTGGATCGGCGAGGAATTCGAATTTCCCACCCCGATGAAGGGGATCCCAGTCCCGAAATTCGTCTCGCCACCGATCGAGCCTTTCACCAAGGACGAGGTCGTGGCGATGGTCAAGGGATGTGTCCAAAAACGCGAAAGCCGGCCTTCCAACCGCAAGGCTTTCACAACCCGCCGGCCATACACTCTCCGGGATCAGACGGTTATCAAGTTTCTTCTGGATACCGGCTTGCGCGCATCGGAATTCACCAGTTTGCGGATCGGCGACGTGGACCCCGGCTTAGTACACCCTCGCTGCGCATTCATCGCCTCTCAGAAAACAGAATCGAGAGGCGATGCTTCGCGAGGACAGGCGCCGGGGCAGGCCTGGTGACCGGCCGGGTCATGATTCGCACCGGAAAAGAGGGCGGGGCGAAGGGCGGGCACCCCGGACAGAGCATCCGGGGCAGGTGGGCGGATCGTCTTTGTAGGGAATGAGATCCGGCGATCTTTATGGAAATATCTCAAGGACAGGCCGGACGCCCGTGATCCGCAGGCGCCGCTTTTCCTGAACAACCAACAGCAGCCGTATTGCCGGAACAGCCTGCGGTTGTTTATCACGAAACTCGGGAAGAAACTGGGGATCAAGGCCCACCCGCACAAGTTCCGCCACACCTTCGCGATAAACTACCTCCGCAATGGAGGGGACGTATTCACCCTCCAGGATCTACTCGGCCATCACAGCCTGGAAATGGTGCGCCATTACGCCCGTCTGGCCGAAGTGGATATCGCCGCGGCGCACAAGCGGGCGAGCCCGGTGGATAATTGGAGGTTGTGAATTGTTTGTCATAATTATCCAAGTTATGAGTAATAGTAGTGATTCAGTCCAATTCCAATTAGTCGGTGCCCGCGCCAATAACCTGAATAATTATTGTTTACCTCCTTTGCGCGACTATCCATCACTCAATAATGCTTTGATTTTTACATATTTACCTGTATGATTAAGAATATTCTTTATTTCCTCATTTCATCTTGCGAATAGGATGATTCAGTAGTTGGAAGGGGATCTTCATGCCACGACTCACCGAACAGGAACGACAGGACATCCTCCGCTACCTCGAAGCCGATAAGCCCCTTCCGGATAAATACCGCTTCCTGCTGTTCGATGAAAAGCGCGAAGTTGAGCTGGTTTGGAACGGTAAAACTAGCGAGGTCTGCAATATTGTCTTACCCTTCCAGGTCATTGAGCAGGTGGACGAACCGCGCGCTGAAAAACCGGCGGATACGGCTTTGCAAATGGGGCTTTTTGATACCCGCGGCCGCCAGCTCAGTGGGTGGACGAACAAGCTCATCTGGGGCGAGAACAAGCTAATCCTCTCCTCACTGAAAAACGGCCCGCTACGTGAAGAAATTGAAAAGCAAGGCGGGTTGAAGCTTATTTACATCGATCCGCCCTTCGATGTGGGCGCGGATTTCTCGATGGATATTGAAATAGGCGATGAGACCTTCACAAAGAAGCCCAACATCCTCGAGGAGATCGCCTACCGTGACACCTGGGGCCAGGGCGCGGATTCTTTCATCGCCATGATTTACGAGCGAATGGTCCTGATGCGGGACTTGCTGGCGGAAAACGGAAGTATTTATTTACATTGTGATTGGAGGGTAAACGGATATGTCCGGCTGGTTATGGATGAAGTATTTGGTCGCCCTTATTTGGTAAATGATTTAATTTGGCATTATCGAACTTTTCAGGGGCAGACACATGCTTACTTTGCAAAGAAACATGACAATCTATTATTGTTTCGAAAGGGCTCTGAATATACATACCACGAGATTTTTGATACTGAAGTTGATGATACGATCGATTTCAAGAGATGGAATGCATATCTTGATGAGAAATTTTGCATTACTGGAGCTAATATGCCGGTTCAAGATAGCCGGTTCATGCGATATTTGAATAAGTGGAAGAAAAAGAACGGACGCAACCCAGGACCTAACGACATAGTATTTCAGGTTCAAGGACTTAAGTGGACCCCATCATTCGGACAAAAAAGAGACCCCCATTAAGGTACATTCTCCTTTCGTCGGATGATGGATGGACAGGGGCGG